>JBBTRO010000058.1:0-2579 GCA_038065155.1 Patescibacteria group bacterium | reverse complement strand
CGATACCAAAACGCCCAGACATCCGCCGGCATTTGTGGCGTCCACTTCCCACTGTACTGGGATGCCAGCCCGAATGATCAAATGATCCGGTTCATAACCGCCATAGCCAACCGTCATTTTTGCGATCTGCACGCCATCAACGACCGGCACGGCCTCTTCCGGCTTATCTTCGGCCGCTTGTACGGTGTTATCACCACGCCACACAGAGAAGGAAAGCGGATAGCCGGCAATGGTGAATCCATTTTGGATATTCCAGAGACCAAGTACGACAACTAATGCGCCGGAAAAACGAAAGAAAAATTGTCCGGCTTTTCCTTTGAGCGAACTTGAGGCATAACCCAGGGCGAGAAGCGCCGGCGCGGTGCCCAGAGCAAAGGCCAAGAGCATGATCGCACTCGTACCGAAATCCCCGGTCGTGAGCGCATACAATTGCAACGCTTGAGTAAAGCCACAGGGCAAAAAGAATGTTCCGGCGCCAAGCGCAAACGGCGTGACCGGGTGCTCTTTCCCTTCCGCATCCATAATGCGGTGCGAGAGGCTTTTTGGCAGGCGTGGCATTATTTTTTTTAGCCACACCGGGGCGATGTGAAGCATGTCTAGCCCCATGACGAGCATATAGAGAGCGGCCACGATGGTAATAAGCGCCGTAACATATGGTGAGGGCGTTAAAATTCCGCCAATCACACCAAGCAGTCCGCCCAGAAGCGTGTAGCTGACAATCCGTCCAAGAACAAACAAGACGACCGGTCGCATTCGCGCGATGGGACGCGCCGAAGAGTATCGTTCATTAAACTTCGCGGCCGAAGATAGCAAGAGTCCACCAACCACCGCGATACACGAAGAACTGGCGGCAACCAGGCCGATGAGAAAGATCGCGCCAAAGCCCATGCCATCGCTCACAGCGAAGCCACTCTTGAATAATCCGAGGCTGGAAAAAATTTTGCCAACGAAGAGTACCAGAGCAAACAGGCCAACGAGCTCCCAGAATGTCGGCCGTGTACTCGATGCGGCCACTCCCCTACCGGCTTTTTTTAACGAATGATGAACGGTGTACTTATTATCGCCGATCGCTTGCTGTAGCGCGCCGATTGACGGCGGGTTGCCATCAACCGTAAGCGAGGCAAGGCCCGTGGCGCAATTCACATTGACTTTTTTGACTCCCGGCAAATTTTTCCACTTGCGCTCGACTGTCAGCTCGCAACTGCGACAGGTCATGCCGCTCACACCAACGGTCAAAGTGCTGGGCAAAATGGGTCTGATCGCGAAACCATGCGATGAGAGTGCATTCTGTATCTCTTGAATAGAAATCTCACGAGAACCAATGATCCGAAATACCTGTCTTTCGATATTCGTATCAACCTGTCCAACACCCGACATGTCGTGAAGAATCTTTTTTAATTGCTGTTCGCGTTCAGGTGTTGTTAATCCTTGAACGGAAAATTTGTAGATGAATTCAGACATATTGTTTAAATATAAGAAGCCCAATAACCAAACGACTGCTTATACTACCATAAGCAGTGAGTTATTAGGCGAAGAGTTTGGGTTGAAGAATGCCGCTGGAAAAAATGTCTATGAAGTAATTGTACAGTCTATGCTCAGGGTGGTGACGATCGTAATAGAGAAATCGAGAGATGAGAGAGGAAGCCTGTAATGATAGTACTGCAGCGACGAAGATAAAACCGATCATGAGTAAAACCATCAGCAAGCCGGAAAAATTTGCGGTCAAATTTGTAGTGGTCATTCCCTGCCAAATGCTGATGTGGGTGGTGATGTCCATGCCGCAATCTTTGCCCGGCACACAATCTACCATTGTCTGATGGGATTCGCCACCTGCCATCCGGCTTCGCATGATTGAATTCGCGCAATCGAATAGACCCAGTAGCACAAGCGCCAAAAACGCCAACAGCGTGGCTCCGGTTACAAATTTATAAATTCTTCTCGGAAGTATTGGCAGCTGGTTCATATTGATATTTAGTATACTATACCCCAAACCCAAAAAAACCACAAGACAGCCAATTTGTCCTTTAATAAAAAAATGTTATACTCAATCCGCTTTATTTTTTCCTATGAGCACAGGCATAAAATCTATCATCATACGGCCAGCGGTCATCATGGCCGCTACGCTAATTTTTTCCGGCTGCGCCCTTCGCGGCGCGCCGGGCGGTGAAGTTACGCCCGACAGCGGCTCGCCCACCTGGTCGAAGACGTATGGCAGTGAATCTGGCGAAGACCGCGCGCTGGCGATCTTGCCGGTCGAAGACGGTTTTGTGTTCACCGGCTCTGTCGTCGAGCCGATCAAGCGGTCAACCGGTGACACCGGATCTGACGGTCTTCCGGCTTACGAATTTCTGCCCGAACTACAATCCGGACAGAAAGAATCCGACGGCTGGCTCCAAAAAGTTGACGTGTTTGGCAATGTCGTGTGGTCGCGGCAGTACGGACAAAAAGAGTCGTGCCTCGTGAGTGCGCGCGACGTTGTGGCTACGCGGGGCGGCGGGTATCTGACGGTTGGCACGGTTCGGCTCAAGGACAATTCCACTGACATCGGGGTCATGAAAATCGATGCCAGCGGCCAGGTC
>JBBTRO010000057.1:0-2977 GCA_038065155.1 Patescibacteria group bacterium | reverse complement strand
CCGGCTGCTCGAGGCGATTGTTCGCTTCTTCAATGCGATTCGATCGGCTGTCTATAGATAAAAAATTGAAAGTAAATAACAAAACTCCTCGCAACCAACGGGGAGTCTTTGTTATTAATCCAATGCTCGCAAATTCTCCCAAAAATTTATCCTCGTATCAATACTTAGGAAAACGGCGCACTGGGTAGATACCATCAGTGCGCCAAAGAAATCGGGATGGGTGGACTTGAACCACCGGCCTCCTGGTTCCGAGCCAAGTGCTCTACCCAAACTGAGCTACACCCCGCATTCGCTAAAGCTTCGGCGGGCAGGCCCGCTTCACTAGTTCGGCCTCCACCGAACCAGCAAATTTCCAATTAGAGTTAGAAACTCATGCTTCGGTGGAAGAAGATAGTGATGGCGGTGAGCAAGGGATTATTCTTTTTTCTTTGAGCGTTGCAATTGTAATTTTCATATGGATAAAAAACAAAAAACTCGTCGTTGTAATCAATAAAAACAATATTGACTACAAGGACGAGTTTTCTCGTGGTACCACCTTGTGTTTACTTTAAGCGTTACCGCTCGAAGTCTCATGAGCTGACTCTATAGCATAGCTATGACATCAGCGTCCCGATTTATACAGTTGGGCTTCTGGAACAGCTCATCGCTGTCAGCTCCAGGGCTGGGAACCCCTTCGTTGCTTTTGGTGAATTGTAATAGTGTTACCTTATGCCTAAAACTATTAGTCGTCAAGTGGCGTTATCCACATATCAACGTGAATCCCAGGCAAACTCAATCCTTATCCCACCCGGATCGCGATTTTACTTCTTTGTAGTAACTCAAAAGATACCTAGGCCTTCATTGATTGTGCAGGGGCGGTAGGAATCGGACCTACGCATGCGGTTTTGGAGACCGCAGTACTACCATTATACGACGCCCCCATGCAGACACAGGATACAAAAAATAAAGAAAAAAATCAACCCTGTACCGAGTCCAGTACAGAGTTGATTGGGCGTATCATAGGCTAGGCCTGTGGTGGTGCTACTGGAGGAGAAATAACTTTTTCTTCTTTTTGGTTCATGAACACAACGGCAATCAAGTACCCAAGCAAAAGGAGTGTGTACACAAAAGGTATTGGAGCATACATGAATCGCATGATCACCTGAAAGAGGGTGGGTAGAGTCAGGGCAAACAAACCGACCACAAATATTTCATTGTACTTCCATTCCCGTTTGCCAATGGCAGAGATCGCTCGGACAATGAGTGTCAAAAACGCCAGGTAGGCAAGCTTGGCAATTGTCCAAACGAAAAAGACAAGCAGGATAAGAGTAGGCGCAATTATGTAGCTCAACGCACCAGTGAACTTGCGCACAATCTCCATAAGGTCTGTGCGAGTAAAATTTTGATTGGGGATTGTTTTCCATTGTTGAATCCTGGTATCCCCTGTATTTACATCATATATCATTGCGTTTGTTCGTGTAATGAGGATACCAAACGCATCCTCATTTGGCAAATAATCTTGAATATTAAGAGGAGTGGTGGTAACAGTGTCAAGAACAAAGATGAATTCTTTTCCAGACTCGTCATCACTATAGGTTTTTATAAAAGGCTGTTCAACATCGTAAACAGTGAACAACCCGCCTTTTAGTTCAGCACGAAATTCGGGCACTTCGCGTTCGACAAAATTGCGCGCCGACTGAAAAAATCTGGGAAACCCCCAGAGCAGTGGAAGGAACTGGATAATTGAAACCACCAGCATGAAAAAAATAACATAAATCCATGCCTTCTTGGTTTCCGGTTTTTGCCCACGAAGCCAGACGATATCAAAGAGACTTCGATAGACGCTTTGGAAGAAATTCATAGGTTATTTCGTCTCCTTATGGAGCGTGTGCTTGCGGCATTCTTTGAAGCGGCAGTATTTCATAAGCTCAAGTCGACCGCGAAGCTTCTTTTTGTTCTTGCGAGAAAAATAACTGGTGTGCTTGCAGACACTGCACTCCAATTTTATCATGTTATCTTGGGACATACAAATTGAGAAGTTCAAAAGTCCTAATGACTAATGCCAAAAGTGTATCACAAAAAGAAATTTCTGTCAAAATCTAGACGTCTTTACTCCTCGCCAGAACCACCCGTTTCATTCCGATAGACTCTAAGCACAAAAGTCCCCAGGTTTCTATGCGGTGGCACATAATTCTTAAAATCAGCGTTACCCCCAAGTTTCGCTTCGGCTTTTTTCCACACCGCTGGCCAGTCCAAGTTTCGCCCGGTGGCAATCTCATCAGCAAGCATTTTTAACAGCGGGTCATTGACATACATCGAGCCCGTACCTTTTGTAGAAATTATATGTGCGTCCGGCGATCTCTCGAGGACCGCGTCCAGATTGTTATACCCGCCGCAAGATCCAAGCCAGACAATTTTCGCTATCTTTGGGATGCGTTCAATACTGTCTCGGACATGATAACTATGGCCGCGATGAGCAAACAAAATGCTCTGAACCTTTCTTTGCGCCAAAACTTTGGCAATTTCATCTGGACCATCATTTGGATGGTCTGGCCGATTGGCAAAAATCTCTACTCTTTTTTGTGTATTTTTGGAGACAACATGTACGTAGGCATCCTTTTGCTCTATATCCCAGCGCTCCGGATCATCCTTATATTTATCCAAAAAATTCTGAAAAGAGGCTCGTCCGTCTTCATCGCTATAAAAACTAAATTGTTCAATATGACTGCCATCACGATTAAAGAGACGACTTGAATCAATCCCCAAAACATTTGGGATATGATACTTATCTGCCATTTCCTGTATCCAGCTATCAGTCATCGCCTTTTTTTGGCCAAAGAGTGATGCCAAAATGCCATACACAACCTCTCCTTTTTTATTTTTTTCATCTGACACCCGGGCGTATTCAGTCTTAATCGCCTCGCGAATCGTCGTGAGAACTCGGGCATCGGACACGATACTTACGGTATCAGCCACAGCCACCGCTTCGGCAAGCATC
>JBBTRO010000056.1:0-2820 GCA_038065155.1 Patescibacteria group bacterium | reverse complement strand
TGGCGCCGCAGAACGCGAAATTTCGGATCAACGCGGATGGACAGGCGGATGAATTTCAACATTCCGCGGCCGGCCAGAGCGTCGACGTATCAAGCACGATCACGTTTCTAGATGAATTATTGACAGTGCCAGCGTCTGCTGGCGCCACATCGTCAGTTCCGATTGTGGTACAAGAATTGCCGCCTTCAATTACTACGAAAGACACCAATACTCTTGGCATCGAGGAGAAGCTTGGCACCGGGTCGTCAAATTTTTTTGGCAGTCCGGTGAATCGGCGTAAAAATATCGCCTTGGCCGTGGATAAATTAGATGGAATTCTGATTGCGCCGGATGAAATTTTTTCCGCCCTCGAGCATATGGCGCCGTTTACGACCACAAGCGGTTACGTGCCGGAGCTTGTCATCAAGGGTGACGCCCTGAAACCGGAGATTGGCGGAGGGTTGTGCCAGATTGGCACGACACTGTTTCGGATGGCGATGAATAGTGGCTTGCCGATTGTGAAACGCCAGAATCATTCATTGGTCGTGCAGTATTATAGCGATCCGCGAAATGGCAACCCGGGCACCGATGCCACGATTTATGAGCCAGCGCCGGACTTTCAATTCAAAAATGATACCGGTCATTATCTGCTCCTCCAAACCGCGATGAATGAGGCGAGCGGGGAGTTGGCTTTTTCTCTGTGGGGGACGCATGATGGCCGGAGCGCTTCGTATACGGCTCCTCTAGTGAAGAAATGGATTCCCTACGGAGAACCCAAAATTGTGGAGACAAACAAGCTGGCTCCAGGAGAGAAGAAATGCCAGAAACCGTTTCGCGGCGCGCAGGCCGAATTTACGTACCTAAGAATATTGGCCGATGGTACGAGCGAAGAGAGGGTATTTTCAAGTTCGTATCGGCCCTTGCCCGAGATTTGCCTCCTGGGTGTGGTCGAGGCGGTTTCGAGTACTCCGATCACGGCCACTCTGCCCGTGGCGATTGATTAGGACTTATTTTTGGCTCTACAAAGCCAAAAATACGATTTATCCCCACTGATAGTATTTCCGCTCTTGACAAGAGCTGTTTTTGGGTGTATGATTGGTTGTCGGTTATGGAAGGACGAGAGAATTGACTTCCCAAAGGTGATACAAAGAATATCCGCTCCGAACTGTTCATAGCGACTGTATCTAGCTGGTTTATAGCCAGCGGTCGGGCACAGAGTCTGTAAGTATTTTATTCAGTGCTTGGTAAAGTAAATACGACTCTGTATCCACGACAAGCATGGGGGTGTGTTGCAGGCTAGTGCAGGCCAATGGGATGTTTCATAGAGTATGGAACTTCGCATTGGCTCGCGCTTGACCTCTGACACACCTTCTTGGATACAGCATTGGAATGATTTTCCAAAACACAAAAACATCCGCCGAAAGGCGGATGTTTTAAATTGAAAATTTGGAAATTTACTCGATAACTTTATCCGCTAATCCGTAGGCGACAGCCTCGTGTGCTGACATGAAGTAATCACGGTCAGCATCAGCTTCAATTTTTTTGATGTC
The DNA here is from genome assembly GCA_038065155.1 of Patescibacteria group bacterium. Classification (GTDB taxonomy): domain Bacteria; phylum Patescibacteriota; class Patescibacteriia; order Magasanikbacterales; family UBA922; genus JAHFIC01. The sequence goes on along the minus strand of JBBTRO010000056.1, from coordinate 1,291 downwards.
TTGCCCAGTGTGTTTGGCTAGGATGTGATTGAGCCGATCTTTCATTTTAAGGATGTGCTCGGCGTGAATTTTTATGTCCGATGCCTGGCCTTCGGCGCCGCCCATAATCTGGTGAATCATGACTTCGGCATTGGGCAGGCAAAAGCGCTTTCCTTTGGCTCCGGCCGCTACAAGTACTGATGCCATCGAGGCCGCGATGCCAATGCAGATCGTGGAAACGTCTGGCTTTATGTACTGCATGGTGTCATAGATCGCCATGCCGGCAGATACCATGCCGCCCGGAGAATGAATATAGAGTTTGATATCTTTTTCCGGGTCTTGGTTTTCCAAAAATAAGAGCTGGGCGATCACCGCATTCGCGACGCCGTCGTCAATCGATGTGCCCAGAAAAATGATGCGATCTTTGAGCAAGCGCGAATAAATATCATACGCCCGTTCGCCATAGCCGGTTTTTTCGATGACGGTCGGGATTAAATATTGAGCAGTTGCAGTAGTTTGTAGAGTCATATAGATGAAGTATAGCAAGGATTTATGTATTTGTGAAGGCTGGTTTGTCGGTGGCATGAAACCTATAAATTCGAATATCGAAATCCGAAATTCGAAACAATACTAAAATTCAAATATCAAATTTCAAAATGTTTTGAGTTTTTGTATTGAGGGTTTGAATTTGTTCCCTCCTTCGCTGAAGCTTCAGCGGACAAGTCGGATTTCGATATTCGGATTTAGCCCGTTATAGTTTTTTCTTTGAGTGTATTTATTTTTTCAATTACAGAAAAAATTTGTGTTAGCGCTTGATCGATTGGTCCTTCCACCGTAAATCCCGCCGCTTTTTTGTGCCCGCCGCCTGACAGCGCCTTGGCGATCATCGCTACATCAGTGTCAGCACGGGTCGTGCGAAAACTGCCTTTGACTTTTCCGTCGGGGAGTTCTGTGAGTGTAAGCACGATTCGGTGCCCGCCGAGGACGTTCATAAAGTTTGAAATTCCTTCGGCAACAGAGATGTCCACCCCATGGTCTATAAGATCGGCTTGCGTAAGATAGGTATACGCTAGATCGTAGTTGGGATGCTTTTCCAAGCGAGTAAAAGCGAGCCCCCACAGTTTCAGCGTAGCAATGGTTTTGTCTTGGAAAATCGAACCGGTAATGAGTTTTATTTTGGCGCCCTGCTTCATGAGCGAGTGTCCGATCAAAAGAGACTGGGCGGACGTGGCCGCGTTGGTAAAATTGTCAGTATCGGTCATGAGCCCGGTCATAAGCGAAGTCGCCATGGCCGGGTTTATCTTTACCGCGT
>JBBTRO010000055.1:0-1438 GCA_038065155.1 Patescibacteria group bacterium | reverse complement strand
TGCAACAGTCCACGGTTGCTTGGGGCATTTAAGCATCCTGCCTCCTGCCTCAAATAAATTTTAACACCCTCGTCATACCCTCCAAATTTCCTAATTAGAGGGATTAAGGCGGGTGGAGGATTCACTGGTTTTCCAGGCGACTGCTCCGCAGAGTAAGTCGAGGGCTCCTCAAGCACCAATTGAAGTAGAAATTTTTTATGCTTCAATTGGTGCTTGTAGCATTTAAGAAAAAAATATATCACTTTTTTGCTCTTTTGTCAACAATTTGGTAAGATGTTGGGTAGATAGAATAACGATGAATAGTTAAATAAGTAGCTAATTTTAGCTATTTTTTTGACATGAAATTCAAAATAAAATCCCCGTACAAACCCAGCGGCGATCAACCAAAGGCGATTGAAGGCCTAGTTTTAGGTTTGGAAAAAGGTCTGCATAAACAAACATTGTTGGGTGTTACCGGATCGGGCAAAACGTTCACAGTTGCGAACGTCATTGAACAAGTTCAAATGCCAACACTGGTTATTGCTCACAACAAAACTCTGGCGGCGCAACTGTGCAATGAATTTCGAGAATTTTTTCCGGACAATGCGGTGGAGTATTTTGTGAGCTATTATGATTACTACCAGCCCGAGGCATACATGCCCCACTCGGATACCTATATTGAAAAGGAGGCACAGATCAATGAGGAGATTGATCGCTTGCGGCATGCCTGCACGCAGGCGCTTCTCTCACGCCGTGATGTAATTATTGTGGCGTCGGTGTCAGCGATTTACGGTTTGGGTTCGCCGAAAGAATATGAACAAATTGTTCTTCATCTTACGCGTGGACAAGCACTTGATCGCCACGCGCTTATGGCGCAATTTATCGAGATGCAATTCGAACGTACGACCGCTGACCTCAAGCGTGGCACATTCCGTTTGCACGGCCAAGTATTAGAGGTCATGCCGGTCAATGAAGAGAAAATTTATCGTTTTGATGTTAGTGCGCATATCGATCGAATCGAACAGATTGATCCGGTGACACGCGAAGTCCTTCGCGAGCAAGAAGATGTTTGGTTTTTCCCAGCCAAGCATTATATTGCCAGCCCGATGGCACGTGAACGCGCATTCGCGAGCATCAATGAGGAATTAAAACAACAGCTTAATTTTTTTGAAAAGAAAGGTAAAGTGTTGGAATATGAACGCCTGAAACGTCGGGTCAAATACGATTTGGAACTTATAAAAAATATTGGTTATTGCAATGGCATTGAAAATTACTCGCGGCATTTTGATGGACGGAGTCAAGGAGAGCCGCCATTTACTCTTTTAGATTACTTCCGTTACAGCTCTGTCATTGCGAGGAACGAGGAACGAGCGACGCGGCAATCCCCGCCATCGACGAGATCGCCACGCTCGTCTGCAGACTCGCTCGCGATGACAGGGAATTTTTTGACAGTCATTGA
>JBBTRO010000054.1:0-9453 GCA_038065155.1 Patescibacteria group bacterium | reverse complement strand
AGGAGGGGACAACAATCTGGCCTCCCCTTACGAAGGGGAGGGGAGGGTGGGGTCAACGATCCACTATACCCACTCCCTCCGCTGGTCCACCGACGGCAAATACAATCACGGTGTCCGCCAAGGCCAAATTACGATTGTTGACCCAAATAAATCACTCGTCGAGCAAGCATGGCTAGAAAATGGCCAAACAAAAGAAGCAAATGAAACCTGGCAGCGCGCCAAAAGCGCCGAGTCGCTCTCGATTCGACGTTTGCGTTGTTTTGCATCCGCGTCAATTTCTTCTATATAGAAGTTTACCCTGAGCCTGCCGAAGGGTAGAAAAAATTGTTCGGACGGGCTTGCGACAAGGAGGTACTTGCGCAAGCCCACGCCGCAGAAAAAAGGAAATCAGCTGATTCTCCAGCCGTTTTCCATGGCGACACCCTCCACGTGTCGCACCAGTTCTGCGATCAAACTTTCCCGCTTCGGGAACTGTTTGATGATGGCGACCATCACCTTCCGAACCAGTTCCCGGTCTTCCCGCTGCACGGCGGCAAAAGCCGCCGCCAGATCCCCAGGCTGACACCTCAGATCGAACACCCTCTTGACGAGGGTCGCTGCGACCCGAATGTGCCCTTCATCGCCTGGCAATGCCAGCGGTTCAAAATTCACTACTGTCCGTGCGATCGCGACCATTTCACCTCCATGCTCGCGAAAAAGTAAAGCCGATAGCCAAGGAACCACCCTTAGCCCACGGCAAACGCACACAGTATACCACAATTTAGCGAAATTGTCAAAATAGCCCATTTCTGCTATGATGAGCTGTACCTATGTCTGTCTCCGCCGCCTCGCTGGCCCTTCTAAAAACCGCCATTGGCTATGGCCTAATTTCGTGTATTGTCGCCTTTCTCTGGGCCCCGCTTCTCACCAAAATCCTCTACAAATATCGTCTCGTGCGCCGAGGAGAATATGATGCCACTCTGTCCATGGACGCACGCAAACACAAGGCCGGCATCCCCATGATGGGCGGCCTTTTGGTTATTATCACGGTTGCTGTCATCACGCTCCTTTTTAACTGGGAAAGAAAATTTACCTACGTCCCGATTGGCGTTATGCTTCTTGCCGCCACTTTAGGCGGCATTGATGACTTTCTGCATAGCTACGGCAAAGAGCGGCGCAACCGACCACTTCGCCACATCCTTCGCCTCATCCGTGTTCATGCCGATTGGCGCGAACGATTCTGGCTAATTATTACTCTCCCCTGGTCGCTATTTAAACGCACTTCGCTCTGGCTTGGCTCCCACCCCGGCCGCGGAGTTCATGTCCACGAAAAATTACTGCTTCAATTTATCGCCGGCAGTATTACCGCCTACTGGGTTTACTTCAGATTGGGAGCCCACTGGCGAGATATTTATATTCCCTTTGACGGCTTTTTAAGTATCGGGTGGTGGATCATCCCGCTTATTATTCTATTTGTCATGTTTACGGCCAATGCCGTGAATGTCGCCGATGGCATGGATGGATTGGCTGGCGGATCACTTCTCATCACCTTTTCCGCGCTCACGATTCTTTCCTGGCTCGGTGGGTATCAGCCGATTGCCATTCTTAACGCCACAGTTGTGGGTGCGCTTATCCCTTATACCTACTTCAATATCAAACCCGCCCGATTTCAGATGGGAGATGTGGGTTCGCTTGGTCTTGGCGCGCTTTTGGCGATCAATACCATTGCCATCAACCGCATGCTGCTTCTTCCCCTACTCGGATTTATCTTCTACATCGAACTCGTGACCGTCATCATCCAAGTCTTTGGCCGCTATCTTCTTGGACGACGCATCTTTAAAATGGCGCCAATCCATCACCACTTTGAACTCAAAGGCTGGAGCGAAGAAAAAACGGTCATGCGCTTTTGGATGATCCATGTGGCTGCAGTGCTGCTCGGATTATGGGTGGCACTGTACTAAATACCCAATTTTATTTTTTTCTGTATGCCAGAAGGAAAAAATTTTTTTCGCATCACCACCCTTATAACCCTCTGCGTAGCGTTACTTTTCATCATCATTTCTCCAGGAACAAAAAAATACTGTGGACTTTTTTCCGGAACCACCCCAAATAGGTGCGCTAATCATGAATTTCTGTGTGTCTCGAAAAAAAATTGTTTCCTTGACAGTAATGGAGGCGACATTGTTTTCACCTCATGTGATGAAACGACTCCTTATATATGCCGTTCCAAACCCGATGATTGGTTCACTCGCGTTCGAATAAATACTGAAAAAAATTTAAAAAAATACATTAATAAAAAATTATTTTACGGGCAAGAAGTTCACTGAATATAGCGATACCCACATGTATCTTTTTTGGGATGAAAAAACCATCACTGACTTCTCCGACGCAAACATCAACGCCCTCTACAATCAGGGCTACGTTTTCACGCGCAAAGGCAAGGGGACGATGAACCAAACACGAAGTCTTCGGATTGATCTTTCGCAATTTGAACTATCGAGTGAAAACCGAAGAATTTTGAAAAAAAATGAACACCTACAACCTACAGCCTACAATCTACAAGCTTTCACCTACCATTGGTCCATCGGTAAACTCGCCAAAGACTTCTATGATACCAAATTCGGCCCCGGCACCTTCAGCGCCAACAAAGTCAAGGAACTCATGACTGACCCAGCAAAAAGTAATTTTAATCGAGTTTTCGTCTATACAATAGATAAAGAAACAATTGGCTACGCCATCGCTCTCGAAACCAACGATTTGATACACTACTCATACCCATTTTACAATTTGTTAATTGTCAAAGGTCAGATGTCAAATGTCGGATTGGGCATGATGCTCCGCGCCATTCTCTATGCCAAAGAGCACGGCAAAAAATATATCTACCTCGGCTCTGCCACACGGCCAACCGATGTATATAAATTGCAATTTTCTGGACTGGAGTGGTTTGATGGGGAGAGATGGAAAAATGACCTCTTAACACTAAAAAATCTTTTGAGTCACCCCTAACTGTCATTCCGAGCGGAGCGAAGCGCAGTCGAGGAAACCCTTGTTTGCAGTGCTAAAAGAGATCCCTCCACTCCGCTCCTTTTGGTCGCTCCGGTCGGGATGACAATTACATATTACAAGTTACATGATATGAAAATACTCTCTCGCACCACCTGCCCCCACTGCTCCTACCGCAAAGTCAACCACACTGCCAATAAAATAAATGAAATAGGCGAGACGGCCCTCTCCCTTCTTTTATTCCAAAAACATTTTCGTAAACTCGTGTTTCTCTTGGGTGATATGGGGATTGCCCTGCTTTTACGACTTGCCCTAACGCTTGGACTCTACCGTCGCGCGCCAAATTTTGAACGACGAAAAATTCTGGGCCGAAGTCTGGTTCTCCTGGACGAGGCAAAAAACCAGGGACTTGATTTGATCCCGCTCACCGACCGACGGGGTGTGTTTACCGATCACTTTATTCTTTGCCTGCCAAACCGTGAATACCTTTTTGAATCACTCCCCACAAACCCAAAGAAAAAAGCGATTGACATTCAAACGATTGATGACAAATATTTGACCAAACGACTCCTCATGAAACATGGCCTGCCACATTCACCGGGCAATACATTTCTCGCAAAATGGCGCGGACTTACCTATGGCCAAAAACTTGGGTATCCATTGGTCGTAAAGCCGCGTCATGGCTCGCAAAGCTCCCATGTCACGATGAACATCAATGATGAGGCATCGCTCGCTCGGGCGATCGATATGGTAAAAATATATAAAGAATGGTATATGGTTGAACGCTACATTCCGGGAGATGTGCACCGCATTACCGTGATCGGTAATAGTCTTTTTGCCGTAAAGCGCCTGCCTCCGATTATTATTGGTGATGGGGTGCGGACGATCAAAGAACTGATTGATGCCAAAAATCAACACCCCTTGCGCGGCAACCCGAGAACGCCGAGCCAGACACTCTGTTGGATACCATTTGATGAACTTTTGACCACTCGTCTCACAGAGATGGGGTATACTCTTGACAGCATCCTGCTAAAAGATCAACAATTACAGCTGAACGAAAAGATAAATCTGTCCGGCGGCGCTGATATCGAAGATGTGACCGATCAGATTCATCCGACGAATCAAGCGGTATTCCTGCGCCTCGCTAAATTGTTCAACACCGATATCCTGGGGATTGATTATATTTCCTCTGGCATCAGCCGCCCATGGCACGAAATTCCCTCTGCTATTATCGAATGCAATACCATACCCTCGATTGATCTGCACCATTTTCCTTCGATCGGCAGTCCACAAAACGCAGCAAAAGAAGTCTTGACCCTATTGCGTAATTCCTGATTCATGACTCTTGATTCTCAAAAACATATTCATTTCATCGGCATCTGCGGCGTAGCAATGTCTGCCTTGGCGATCGCTTGTAAAAAAAATGGCTGGATCGTTACCGGCTCTGACGCTGGATTTTTTCCGCCGATTTCGACTGAACTGGAAAACCATAACATTAATTTTTATCCCGGCTGGCACGTGGAGAAGATGCTAAAAAATGGCGTACCTGATTTGGTTGTTGTCGGCAATGTGGCCAGCTCAAGCAACCCCGAGTGGACATACGTACAAGAGCAAAACATTCCCTATTGTTCCTATCCGGAATTTATCGCCAAATATATCGTAAAGAAAAATTCGATTGTTTGCGCGGGGACGTATGGGAAGACGTCAACCAGCGCGCTTTTGAGTTGGATTTTGACGGAAGCTGGTTTAGAGCCGAGTTATATGTTTGGAGGGTTGGCTGTCAACGATGGTTTCGATTCAGCTTCGCTTACAGGGCGTAACTCAGCGGAGCCCTGGTCTGTCCTCGAAGGCGACGAATACAAAAGCGCGCGCTGGGATTCGCGGCCAAAATTTGCGCACTACTCACCTAATCATCTGCTTTTAACCGGCCTATCCTGGGATCATGCCGATGTATACCCGACCGAGGAATCATACATGGACGCATTTAGACAACTACTGCGACAAATGCCGAAAGACGGAATGGTGGTGGCGTGCGCGGATGATGAAAAGATAAAAAACCTTAGCACCTTAGCACCTGAGCACCTGAGCACCTATGGACAAAACGATACAGCTGATTATCAATATAAAAATACCAAACAAACCAAGGATGGCATTTCCTTTGACATCGTTCATAACAACGCAACCTACCACATTGAGAGCCCGATGCTGGGAGAATTTCAAGCGGCGAATATCACTGGTTGTTTTGCAATGAGCCATAAAATTGGTATTGAGCCAACAAAAATTATCGAGACGATAAAAAATTTCAAAGGCATGAAGCGAAGATTGGAAAAACGCTATGAAGGTAAGGTTACTGTCTTTGACGATATCGCTCACTCGCCAGCCAAGGCCAAGGCCACGCTCGAGACACTGCGAAAAATCTATCCGGCAAATAAAATTATCGCCATCTTTGAGCCAAATACTGGCAATCGACAACGTGAGGCAATCCCCGCCTACGATCACGCCTTCGCCGCGGCGGATACAGTCATGGTACCAACGCTTACGAAAATTAAAAAAAATGCAATGAATGACGCTGAACCTTTGAGCAGTCCGGAGCTGAGAGCGGTTATCGCCAAAACCCACCCACGAACCTGGAATTGTACTGATGATGAAGAACTTATTGATGTTATCTACAAAGAACTTTCCCCTGGCGATGTCGTGGTTTTCTTGGGTTCGCACGGATTTCGGGGTATGATTGAAGGATTGATTGAGAAACTAGAAAGTAGAAAATAGTAAATAGAAGTCGTTTGATCGATCGGTTATAAATTCTATTTTCTATTTACTATTTACTATTTTCTAAACTTATGAAAATTCCTCAATCAGCAAAATTGGTGTTTAAAGGTACGATCTTTGATGTTTATCAATGGGAACAGAAAATGTACGACGGATCGCATGAAACATTCGAGATGTTAAAACGTCCGGATACCACGCAGGTAATCGCCACATACGATGGTAAAATTATTATTGCCGAAGAGCAGCAACCGCAACGTCCGTCAGCATACTTTACACTGTTTGGCGGCCGGGTAGAGAACGGCGAAGAGTCACTAGCCGCGGCCAAACGGGAACTCCTGGAGGAGGCCGGCATGGCATCAAACGATTGGGAACTGTGGCGCACCGACGAACCGGTTGGCAAAATGGAATGGACAGTCTATACCTACATTGCCCGAAATTGTAAAAAGGTCCAAGAACAAAACCTGGACGCTGGTGAAAAAATTACAGTTAAAGAAATCACGTTTGAACAGTTTGTCGCAGACGCCACTCACCCCTCTTTCCGATCACTCGGCATTACACTAGAACTCCTCAAACTCCAACTAGAACCAAGAAAATTAGCGTTGTTCAAGCAACAACTATTCAAAAAACCCTAAAAGCTAATGAAGCTATAAGCTAAAAGCTGGCAGGTCACTTCCCCTCTTCCACCACCTCCGCCGTCGCCACCCCATCCACCACATCTGCGACCAGTAGAGAAATCCCGCAGTGATTGCACTCGATCACTTGATCTTTTGCCAGATTCGGGTACAATGACACATCAACATCGTTTTTACATTCGGGACAATTTAACTTCATAGAAAAAAGTTAAAAGATAGAACAAAGAACAGTATAGCAAAAAAACATATGTTTAGCAATAGAGGTAAACTCAAAGCGTAAAACGCAAAAATCAAAAATTGTAATTCTTTTGAGCTTTGACATTTTAGTTTTGACCTATGTTAACTCCCCAACTTCCCTACCCCGACCTTGCTACAGCCCTAGGATTATCAACTGAACTCCACCTCAAACGCGAAGACTTGAGCCCATCTGGATCGCACAAAGGACGGTCAATCGCCGTCATGATGGATGCGTACCGCGACCATGGCATTCATCAATTTACCATCTCTTCTTCCGGGAATGCCGCGATTGTCGCCGCGGACAATCTGCTATTAAACGAATCCCTCATTATTTTTGTCGGCAAAAAAATTGATCCAAAAAAACTAAAAAAAATCCAGACGATCGGCGCCGCGAAACCACATATACGCATCGAACAGCTTGATCGCCCCAAACAAGCGGCGATACAATATCGAGGACAAACCGGAGCCGTCAATCTTCGTCAATCGACTGACGACCTCGCCCTAGCGGGCTATGAGTCGCTGGCCAAAGAACTTAATCAAATTCCTAACCTACAGGCCGTTTTTATCCCGACATCTTCGGGCACGACGGCTCAGTCGCTGGGTGAATGGTTCGCAAGTAACAATCCTAAAGTGCAGATTCATATTGTGCAAACCGAAAGCTGTCACCCAATTGCTGAATATTTTGATAAAAAGTTTACCCGGCGAAGCGAAAGCGTAGCACGGGCCATCGTCGACAACATCGCCCACCGAAAAGAAAAAGTTGTTGCCATCATTGAAAAAAGTAATGGTTCCGGCTGGATTGCATCGGACGAAGAAATTGAAGATGCGATAAAGCTCGCCAAAGCCAAAACTGATACTGATATTTCTCCCAACAGCGCGCTCTCGATTGCCGGATTGCAAAAAGCAATACATAATGGCTGGGAATTCAGCGGCGCTGTTGTCTGCTTGATTACAGGCGTGTAGTGGATGGTTAGTAAGCTGGCTTCTTAGCAATCGTCACAATATTCATCCCCTCTTCTTTTCCTCGAAAATCTCCACTGCCTTTTTTGCTTGATTCATATTGTTTCTCTACACCAAGCCCTGCCTCCGTACACCACCCGGTAATTTCCGCTGGCGTATAGGCATAGTACAATCTTTCCGCTATCACATTTCCGTTAGCACCTTTCCAAGGGATCACAATTTCTTTTTTGTCGTCCCCAAATTTCCAATTTTCATTTTTTAGCTTCTCCTTTGCCCACTCCGAGTACAAATTCCAATTCGTCATGACCAAAGTGCCATCAGGCTTCAAAACCCTAAAAATCTCACGAAGTGTTTGCAACCGTTCCTCATCTGTAGCCAGATGATGGAACGCGGCCAAACAATATACAACGTCAAAATTGGCATTAGGGCAAGGAATCTGAGTCATCTCGCCAAGCTTCACATTAATCCCAGGAAAACGCTTCCGCGCCATTTCTAATTGTTTCTGACTTATATCAACACCGACATACGTGATCGTGTCCGCTCGTGATTCCTCAACAAACAATTGATACAACCTCGCATTGCCACAAGCCAAATCAAGGACTGAGTCGCCGGGGTGAACATACGTACCTAATACTCTAAGATCGTCAGCCACCCACGATCGCGTCTGCGAAAAATGCTCCGCGATAAGGTTGTAGACATTTTTTATGGAATCAAAATTTGTCATAAGTCTAACCCAAAATATCATCTTTCTTCCGTTTGATCAACCGAACCACTGCTTGGCCACTGCGCTGAACAAACTTAAGTGCCTCACTCCCCTTCGCACGAGCCAAGAGGCCGGCCAATAGAGATGTGAGCCCGACAGCTGTTGCCGTGAGATACGTTTCGATGTTGCCTCCCTCTTTCGAGATTTGGTCAGCGGTGCCCCCTTCGCTAAACACAGGAGCAACCAATGCAATGTCCTCAGAACTTCTTGGCAAAAGTTGCCAGCCATCTTTTATTTTGGTCACAACCCCGGTCACGGATATCTGCGCGCCTTCATCATACGGCCCAAGGTCAATATTCGCATACTGTTTCGCTGTCACCTTGATTTCATCAGTCCCATCGTCAAGATACATATATGATGAGCGCGCTTGCGTGATTTCACCTCGAACGGTAACCAGGCCGCCAAGCACTGCGTCATTAATTTCTGCGATCGCGATTCCGGTCGGCAAAAGCGATGCTCCGTGTCCTGTGATCACGATATCCGAACGCTGTTTTAATTTGATTCGCTTTTCACCATACGCCTCGCTGATTTCTCCGCTCACTGTCACCGTATCGCCCACTGCCAATTCTGGGAAATCTTTTTTGTTCATATACACCTGAATGCCGCCGCCATTTGGTTCAACAATATAAAAATACTGCGTACCAAGAATGCCGGGAAGGACGGCGACGGTTCCCGATACTTCCACAAAACTGCCAACAGCGCCCATTCTGGCTTGGGCGATAGAAACTGAGCCAAGAACAGCTGGCGCTACAATTTTTTCTCCAAGCACCGCCTTTATTGGTAATCGTAACGGCAGTGTAAATACATTCTCCTTGCCCGGGGTCGGCGTGTCTGTCCATTGCCATTCCCCGGCTGGATCAAACACATATGATTTGCCTTCGGCCGCTTTCTCGTACACTACGTCGGTGACGGGAGTTTCATCGGGTAATAACAAACGCACCTGATCGCCGGTATTGTTGAGAGCCAATTTGGTTTGCGTGCGTGGTAAAACCAAATACTGTCCTGGCTCAATGCTGGTGCCATCATCAATCACATACGGCCGCGACCCACCGTCTTCGTCATCCAAAACAAATCCCGACAAATCAATGGGCGTTTCACTTGAATTGAAAA
>JBBTRO010000053.1:0-14993 GCA_038065155.1 Patescibacteria group bacterium | reverse complement strand
TTAAATGTTTCTTCCAAAAGGGATTCTTCATTCCCCAGAACCCCTGGTATCAATCGTGAGACTGCCTCAATAATAATAAGTGCGCCCAACTCTCCGCCAGCCAAAACATACGGCCCGACCGAAATTTCTTCGTCCACCATATAATCCGCCACGCGCTGATCCACGCCCTCGTAGCGACCGCAGACAAACGTGATTTCTTTGAGTTTCGACCACTCCTCTGCTACGCGCTGATCAAACTGCCGCCCGCGAGGGGACAATAAGACGGTCTTTTTCACCTGAGCACCTGAGCACTCGAGCACCTGAACACGCTATGATTACATTTTGTGCTGGGGTGCTGGGGTGCTGGGGTGCTGGGGTGCTAAAGCTCGCAGCTTTTTAAGCGCCCGATAAATCGGTTCCGGTTTCATCACCATCCCCGCCCCCCCTCCATACGGTGTGTCATCAACTTTCTGATGTTTATCTGTCGCAAAATCTCGCAGGTTGATGGCATTCACCTTGATCTTCTTTTTTTTCTGTGCACGGCCAAGAATCGTCTCGCTGCAATAGTGAGAAACAAGCTCGGGAAAAATGGTAATGACGCTAAATTTCATAACCCTTATCATACCAAAAAATTGCGTTTCTTTCAATAATCACACTGTCTTCTATTATAGACGATCGTAAGGAATAGAAGACGGCACCATTTCAGTGCTAAGAAGCAAAACGAATAAATAACCGAGTGGATAACTTTTTGACATTGGAAAAATAGGCTGATAAAGTATCTTCACTTGTGAAAAAATACTTTACTACTACCACGACGACGGCTCATCTCTTTTGAGGTAGTGTTTCTGATATAAATCAGGTCGACCTCAACAGAAGGTCGATTTTCATTCTATGATAATTCTCAAATTCGGCGGCACATCGGTGGGAACCCCCGAGGCGATTGTGAAAACCGTCGATATTATTATTGAGGCATCCGAGCAAAAACGGGTGGCTGTGGTGGTGTCCGCCTTCGGTGGCGTAACGGACGCTCTTATACAAATAGCAAAAGCTGCGGCCGCAGGACAGCCGTACACTGAGGCACTTCAAAAAATCATCAGACGGCACTGTGAAGTCTGGCAAGCGCTCCTACCGCAAAAAACATCAAGTGAAAGCACGATCGAGCCGCTACTTACTGAACTTCAAGATATTATCACCGGCATTTCACTCATACGGGAAGTATCGCCCAAAACTCTTGATTTGGTAACGAGTTTTGGCGAGCGTCTCTCGGCCTCGATCATTGCCCAAGTCATTACGGCACGCGGCACTCACGCTGAATATCTCGACGCGAGGAGCGTTGTCGTGACCGATCATCAATTTACCCGAGCGCTGGTACAAAAAGAGATCACCTATGAAAATATTCAAAAATATTTTGCCTCTCATCCAAATCTCCAGGTGATCACCGGTTTCATTGGAGCGACACCAAATCAAGCGACGACCACGCTCGGCCGTGGTGGCAGTGATTATTCGGCCTCACTATTTGGTGCGGCACTGGGTGCTGGGGAAATCCAAATCTGGACCGATGTCGATGGGGTCCTGACCGCAGACCCAAGAAAAGTCCCCGACGCTTTCCTCGTTGAATCACTGAGCTACGAAGAAGCCATGGAATTGGCCCACTTCGGCGCCAAGGTTATTTATCCGCCGACCATGGTTCCAGCCCTCGAGAGTCACATCCCAGTTCGCATCAAAAATACCTTTCACAGAGAAGTGCCGGGCACCTTGATCAATAGTGTACCAACTGTTAGCGAACAGCCCATCAAAGGCATCTCCTCAATGAAAAATATCGCGCTTCTCCTGGTTTCTGGCGGCGGCATGGTTGGTATTTCCGGTATCGCCGAGCGCCTGTTTGCCAGTTTGGCCAAAGAGCAAATCAATGTCATCCTCATTACTCAAGCCTCGTCCGAATATTCGATCTGTCTCGCGATTGAAAGATCCCAAGCTGAACGAGCCAAAGAAGTTATCGAAGCTGCATTTGCGCTTGAACTTCAATCTGGACTTCTAAACCCGATCAAAGTCGAAGATCGTGTCGCGATTATTGCTGTGGTTGGAAATGGCATGCGAGAAAAGCCAGGCAGTGCCGGACGACTCTTTCAAACGCTTGGGAAACACCACATCAATATCATGGCGATCGCCCAGGGGTCATCGGAGCTAAATATTTCAGCCGTCATTCGTGAAGCAGATGAAGAAAGAGCCATACGCGTGCTTCATGATAGTTTTTTCTTCCCCAGAAAAAAAATCCTTCATCTTTTTGTAATTGGCACCGGACTCATTGGCGGGGCTCTTCTCGAACAAATAAAGAATCAGTGGGCGGCACTCAAAGAAGATCAGACCATAACGCTTCGAATTATTGGCATTATGAATAGCCAAGGGATGATCCTAAACCCAAATGGTATTGATCTATCCGCGTGGAAACAGACGTTGTCAGCCGAAGGTTTGTCTTCGTCCCTATCAACCATGATTGAGACAATACGATCACTGAATTTACCGAGTAGCGTCTTGGTTGATTGCACGGCCAGCGAAGAGATTGCCGCAAAGTACGAGGAAATTTTGAAATGCGGCATCTCTATTGTCACGCCGAACAAAAAAGCCAATTCGGGATCACTGGCGCGCTATCAAACGCTCAAAAAAACTGCCAAAGAAACCGGCACCTGGTTTTTGTACCAAACCACGGTGGGCGGTGGACTGCCGATTATCTCCACGCTTCGTGATCTCATCGCGAGCGGCGACCGAATCACATCAATCGAAGGCGTCTTGTCCGGCACATTAAGCTGGCTTTTTCACTCGTTTACGGCGGGCACATCGTTTGGCGCACTGGTCAAAAAAGCCAAAGACCAAGGCTACACCGAACCAGACCCAAGAGATGACCTCTCCGGCATGGATGTCGCCCGAAAACTTTTGGTCTTGGCTCGCGAAGCTGGACTCCAAATGGAATTATCCGATATTCAGGTGGAGTCCCTTGTTCCAGAGGCTTGCAAACACGCGGCATCAATCGAAAAATTTTGGCAATGTTTGCCGCAGGCTGACCATGTCTTTGAAGAAAGAAGAAAAAACTCCACTATGCAAGGAAAAAAACTTTGTTACCTTGCCTCGCTCAAAAATAGTGTAGCGACTGTTCGATTGGAAATGGTTGGTCCAGAGCATCCTTGTTATAATCTATCCGGTACTGATAACCTGATTGCTTTTACCACGGATCGCTACCGCGAGCAGCCGCTCATCATTCGCGGGCCAGGGGCCGGGGCAGAGGTGACCGCGGCGGGAGTTCTGGCTGACATTATTCGCTTGGCGAAGTATTCATAAATTTTCTTTCTATGCAAAAAATCCCCATTGGCATCCTCGGCGCGACCGGCATGGTCGGCCAACAATTTGTCCGGCTTCTAACGAACCATCCTTGGTTTGACATAACGGTTCTCGCCGCCTCAGAAGCGTCTAAAAACAAAACCTATGCCAAAGCGGCTGCGGGGCGATGGTTTTGGGAGTCGGAGATTCCCACGACTGTTCGAGACATTCAAATTATGGATGCCGTCGCCGATCAAGTTGAAATTGCAAAAAAGGTCCGACTGGTTTTTTCGGCAATCAGCCTTGAGAAAGAAGCCACAAAAGCATTGGAATCAGCCTACGCGCGGCTTGGGGTCGCGGTCGTGTCAAACAACTCAGCCCATCGCTCGACGCCAGATGTTCCAATGATTATTCCTGAAATCAACGCCGATCACGCGGCGCTCATTGACGCGCAAAGAAAACAACGCGGCTGGACGACCGGCCTTATCGCCGTCAAACCAAACTGTTCTCTGCAGTCCTACGTGCCGGCGCTCCAACCACTCCGTGAATTTGGGCTGGAAGATGTTGTTGTTTCTACCTACCAAGCGCTTTCGGGCGCTGGTAAAACAATTGATTCTTGGCCTGAAATGCAGGATAATGTGATTCCGTTTATTTCCGGAGAAGAGGAAAAAAGTGAACAAGAGCCCATGAAAATTTGGGGTGAGATTAAAGACGGAATTATTAGGCCTGCCAATCTGCCAAAAATTTCCGCCCAGTGTATTCGCGTACCCGTAAGTCATGGTCACCTTGCTACTGTCCGCGTGCGTTTTAAACAAAAACCAACGCTTGAGATGATCAAAACCGCCTGGAAAAATTGGCAGAATCCTGTTGCGGAACTAAATCTTCCCTCAAGCCCAACACAATTTCTTGAATATTTTGAAGAAGACAATCGTCCACAAACGAGATTGGACCGTGACCGGGATCGCGGCATGGGCATTAGTATTGGCCGCCTCTCTGCCGACCCGATTTTTGATTGCCGCTTTGTCTGCCTCTCGCACAATTTGGTACGCGGTGCCGCTGGCGGCGCGGTGCTCATGGCAGAACTCTTGACAAAGAAAGGGTACATACTATGAAGCTCTCAAAACAACAATTTGATTCGGCACACAGAGAACAACGCTTGGTTCTTACCCTCATTGGCATGTCCAACGTCGGCAAAAGTTTTTGGTCACAAAAATTAGCCGATGTCGGATTCTCTCGCTACTGCTGCGATGATTTGATTGAGACAAAATTAGCACCCCAGCTCTTGGCGCAAGGATATAAAGGCATTGCCGACGTCGCAGCGTGGCTCGGGCTTCCCTACGAACCTCAGTTTAAAAAACACCAGCAATAATATTTGAACCATGAAATTGAAGTCACGAATGAACTTTTGACTACGCTTCCGGAAAATAAAAATATTGTCATCGACACGACTGGCAGTGTGATCTACACCGGAGAAGCCGTGCGTGAAAATTTGCAACGGAATTCACTCGTGTTGTATATCGAAGTAAATGAAAAAATGAAAGAGGACATGTTTAAGCGATTTCTTGAATTCCCTAAGCCGCTCTTGTGGGGTGATGTGTATCACATTCTCCCAAATGAAACAAAAGAAGCGGCACTAGAGCGATGCTATCCCCTGCTTCTTGAGTACCGAAGCGAAAAATACAAAGAGTATGCCGACGTTACTCTTCCGTTTGAAAAAGTTCGTGAACTAACTACAGCAGAAGAATTACTCTCACTCATAGGTAATTCTTTGTGAAACTCTATAGTACCAACAACAAAAATCTGGTTGTCTCTCTTCGCGAAGCCGTCCTTCAAGGACTCTCCCCAGACGGCGGGTTATTTATGCCAACCTAGATTCCGAAACTGCCCGAAGACATTGTAAAACATCTTCATGAACTCTCTTTTGCGGACATTGCCTTAGCCATCGCAGGGACATTATTGGGTAAAGATGTTGAACCTCTTGCACTCAAAATCATGATCGAAGAAGCGATCAATTTTGATGCGCCACTCGTTTCGTTTGACGCAGAAACGCATGTTCTGGAGCTTTGGCACGGTCCAACACTGGCCTTCAAAGATTTTGGCGCTCGGTTTATGGCCCGGCTCATGAAATATTTTCGCGAAGGGAAAGACAAAGAACTTATTATTCTGACCGCGACCTCTGGTGACACTGGCTCGGCCGTGGCCCACGGCTTTCTTGGGGTTCCCGGTATTCGCGTCATTATTCTTTATCCCAGTGGCAAAGTCAGTGATATTCAAGAAAAACAGCTCACGACCATGGGGCAAAATATTAGCGCACTTGAAATTGAGGGTACGTTTGATGATTGCCAGCGACTCGTGAAACAGACGTTTACTGACCAAGAGCTTCGCGCAAAACTTGATCTTTCTTCAGCCAACTCGATTAACATAGCTCGCCTCATCCCCCAATCATTTTATTATGCCTGGGCCTGTGCTCAAATTGGAAAAACCGATAAACCAATCATTGTATCTGTCCCCTGCGGCAATTTTGGCAATCTCATAGCCGGCCTCATCGCCAAACGGATGGGCATTCCGATCACTCGATTTATCGCGGCCACAAACAGCAATGATATTGTGCCGAAGTATTTGCTGACGGGAAAATTCACGCCAGCAGCCTCAAAGAAAACTATTTCCAATGCCATGGATGTTGGCAACCCCAGTAATTTCGTTCGTATGCTTGAACTGTATGACCACTCGGTGGAAAACATGCGCCAGGATATCGTTGGGTATAGCTTTTCGGATGATGCCACACGTATGGCGATCAAAGAAGTCTACAAAAGACACGGTTATATCCTTGACCCCCATGGCGCCGTGGCCTATCTCGGACTCGAAAAATACCAGAAAGAATATGGTAAAGAGTACCGCGGAATCTTTTTTGCCACAGCACATCAGGCAAAATTTCTCGACATTGTCCAACCGCTTATCAATGATCCTATACCAGTCCCTGAGCGACTGCAGGAATATATGAAGCGAGAAAAGCGATCAATTGTTTTGTCGAGTGAGTTTGAGCAGTTGAAGAGATATCTTCTTGGCTAAATTGTAATTTGCAATACATCACTTTACTCTTCCTCTCCTCATAGGAGAGTATTGAGGTGAGGTCTCAACGCGGGCAGAAATCCCATCCTTTCTTTTTTATAAAAAACTTTTATAACTTCGATGAAATTTCGCAGCCAATTCAAGCGCTTAAGATGATCACCATCGCTGAGACCTCACCCCGCGCCCCTCTCCTACAAGGAGAGGGCATCCATTGAATTAATTCAAAAACAAAAAACCACCACGTTCGTGATGATCTTTTGTCAACGGCGATGAAGAACGATCGCCGGACTCCTTTCGAAAAAAGAACGGGGATTTTGTCCCGCGCACGGTGCGCAGGACAGAGAACGCGATCGACGCGCTAAGGCGGGGATGACGAGGGCGTCGCGCGACGGGCGTCGAGCACCGCAGCAATGAGGCGACACATCCCAATCTGGAATTCATGAAAAGCATCAGGGTGCTCCCCAAAAGAGCCTGCCAAATCCCACCAGATTGGATGTAAGGACTCGACATTGGGGTCGTATGTCGCCATGGGAAAGGAATCACCGAAGTGGAACTGCATGAGACTTTTGCCATCGTGCAGCTGCACGACGACGCTAGATCCCTCATCCAAAAGTTCATCGACGAGGATTTCTCGAGCGTCTTCAGAGCCCCACATCCGTACAGCGGTGGCCTTCTGCCACATGGCCATTGCCTTGATTCCTCGGGCCTCTCCCACGAGGAGTGGCCGCCACCGAGGGTCGGCGGGAGTGAAACAATACAACGTTGGCTTCGACATGTTCTCTCCTTCTCGACTGACGGGATCTCTCGCGAACATCGTGTCGCGAGGCAGATCCAAACAATTTTGCTTATTTGACCATGACCTAATAAAAATGTCAATACAAAAAATCCCCGCTTCAGCGGGGATTTTTTTCATGAAAACTAAATTTTACTTCTTCCCAGCCACAATCTCCGCCTCAACATTCTTTGGACATTCTGCATAATGGCTAAATTCCATACTCGAGGCGGCGCGACCCTGGCTCATCGAGCGCAATGTCGTGGTATAGCCAAACATTTCGGAGAGCGGCACTTTGGCCTTGACGACCTTGGCCGAGCCGCGGTCGGTCATTTCTTGAACCTGTCCACGCTTGCTCGAAAGGTCGCCAATGATAGTACCCATATATTCCTCCGGCATAATGACCTCGACCGACATGATGGGCTCGAGGACAACCGGATTCGCTTTCGTCGCTGCATCTTTAAAAGCCAGGCTACCGGCCATTTTAAAGGCAATTTCCGATGAATCGACTTCGTGGTAACTGCCATCAAAGACGGTTGCTTTCATATCGACCATCGGATAGCCAGCGACAATACCGCGAGTCATGGTGTCGATAATACCCTTTTCAATCGGAGCAATATATTCACGCGGGATGGCGGCGCCCTTGATCTCGTCAATAAATTCAAAACCTTTACCACGCTCTTGAGGTTCAAGCTTGATCCAGCAGTGGCCGTATTGTCCGCGACCGCCGGATTGCTTGATATATTTCCCCTCGCCCTCCGCCGCCTGGCGGATCGTTTCTTTGTAGGCGACACGAGGCGCGCCCACATTGGCGCCGACGCCAAACTCACGCTTCATACGATCAACGATGATGTCGAGGTGAAGTTCACCCATGCCGGAAATAATTGTCTGGAGTGTCTCATCATCGGTGTGTACCCGAAAGGTCGGATCTTCTTCGGCCAATTTCTGAAGAGCAATGCCCATTTTTTCTTGATCTTGTTTCGTCTTTGGTTCAATGGCAATATCGATAACCGGTTCAGGAAAGGTAATACTCTCGAGTACCACCGGACGACGCTCGTCGCAAATGGTATGGCCAGTGCGTGTACCCTTGAGGCCGATCGCGGCTGCAATTTCTCCGGCATACACTTCTTGCACATCTTCACGCGAATTGGCATGCAGGCGAACAATGCGGCCGATGCGCTCTTTTTCTCCGGTACTGGAATTCAAAACATAGCTCCCAGCAGTAAGGACACCGGAATAGACACGAAAAAATACGAGCTTACCGACAAATGGATCAGTGGCCAATTTGAATGCCAAACCGGTAAACGGCTCGCTGTCGCTCGCGTGAACTTCAATTTTCTTTTCTTCGTCCGCTGGATCAGTACCGATAATGGTCGGAACATCGAGTGGGTTGGGCAAATAGTAAATAACGCCATCGAGCATTTTTTGGACGCCAATATTGGACAATGCCGATCCGCAAAATACCGGATACATTTGATCGGTCAAAACCAATGTACGAATACCCGTGCGAATTTCGTCTACGGTCAGCTCTTTGCCCTCCAGATATTTATTCATGAGTTCTTCATTGGCTTCAGCCGCTTTTTCCAAAAGTTTATGACGGTATTCATCGACTTGAGATTTCATTTCCGCCGGGATCTCGCACTCCACGATGTTAATGCCATGATCGCCTTCAAACGCGTACGCCTTATTCTCGATCAAATCCACAATCCCGCAAAACGTGCCTTCAGCACCAATCGGCAGCTGCACTGCCACGGCATTTTTACTAAGGCGTTCGATAATGGATTTGTGACTCATGTAAAAATCCGCGCCCATTTTGTCCATCTTGTTGATAAAACAAAGTCTCGGCACATGATACTTATCAGCCTGGCGCCAGACGGTTTCGGATTGCGGTTCGACGCCTTGCGACCCATCAAACACCGCGCAGGCGCCATCAAGCACGCGCAGTGACCGCTCGACTTCCACCGTAAAATCCACATGGCCTGGGGTATCAATCAGGTTAATTCGGTGATCTTTCCAAAAACAAGTGGTCGCGGCGGCGGTAATTGTAATGCCGCGCTCTTTTTCCTGCTCCATCCAGTCCATTGTCGCCGCACCTTCGTGGACTTAACCGATTTTGTGCTTCTTGCCCGTATAAAACAAAATACGCTCAGAAATGGTCGTCTTTCCAGCGTCAATATGAGCCATGATGCCGATGTTACGAGTTTTTTCGAGGGAGTATTCTCGGGGCATAACGTAGCTTCATTAGCTTATAGCTTCATTAGCTTATAGATGTGTAGAAGCTAAGGAAGCTAGAGAAGCTGCAAATTATTTTCTACTAAACCGTGCAAAGTGCGCAAATGCCTTGTTGGCTTCGGCCATGCGGTGGACGTCTTCTTTTTTCTTGAGCGCGCCCCCGGTGCCGGCCATCACATCCATCATTTCCGCGGACAATTTTTCTCCCATCGACGCGCCTTTGCGAGCCCGAGCGGCGGCGATGAGCCAGCGGAACGCCAAGGCATTTTGCCGAGCGGCCGGTACTGGAAGCGGCACCTGATAGTTGGCACCACCCACGCGCTTGGAGCGAACCTCGACTTGAGGACGAACCAAATCAATCACTTGCTCAAATACCTTGAGCGGCGATGATTCTTGCTTTTTGGCTTTGACTGATTCCAGGGCGCCGTAGACGATTTTTTGGGCGACTGACTTCTTGCCGCGTTCCATAACAGTATTAATGAACTTGGCCAAAAGTTCGCTCTTGTAGACTGGATCAGGAGTAATAACGCGCTTGGCAATGTGTTTTCCTCGGGGCATAAATTTGACTACGGACTACGTACGGACTACGGACGATTGGTCAAAAGTGACCGTAGTCTGTAGTCTGTCGACTGTAGTCCAATGATTATTTCTTCGGTCGCTTCGCACCGTAGACCGAACGACTGCGACGGCGGGCCTCTACTCCCTGCGTATCATAGACACCGCGCACAATGTGATAGCGGACACCGGGCAAGTCTTTCACACGACCGCCGCGAATGAGCACGATCGAGTGCTCTTGCAAATTATGCTGTTCACCCGGAATATACGCGATTACTTCAAGACCGTTTGAAAGACGAACTTTGGCAACTTTCCGCAGAGCCGAGTTTGGTTTCTTTGGCGTCGTGGTATACACCTTGGTGCACACGCCGCGCTTGAACGGAGAACCTTTCGCAAAAGTCGTTTTCTTGCGATGCAGAGTGTCAAAACTAAACTGGAGCGCCGGGGATTTGGATTTGGCGCGAACAAACGTGCGTCCTTTGCGTAAAATTTGATTCATTGTCGGCATATCCTAGCTTTTAGCTTATAGCTTCATTAGCTTTTAGGGAGCTAGCGAATCTAAGGAAGCTACGATTGAAGTGCCACGATTATACAAAACCGTCCAAAATCTGTCAAGTTAAAACACCCCGACTCCCCCGGTCGCCAACCGAAAAACGAAGTCAATAACCGGCTGAAGAAGATTAAAAAAGAAAAAAACAAAAATAAGCAGGACGTAAAACCCATACCGATCCAGCCAGAGCTGTACGTTGCCAAAGCCGTTTGGTAACAGTGCGTAGAGCACTTTGGAGCCGTCGAGCGGTGGAATTGGCACGAGATTGAATACGGCCAAGATGACGTTGGCATAAACAATCAAGGACAAAAACGGTGAGAGTGAACTTGCGGGCAACACCTGCACAATGGCGCCAAAAACAAACGCCAGCAAAAAATTGGTGAATGGCCCAGCCAAAGCGACAGCCACCGGACCCCACCGCTGATCTTTTAGATTATACGGGTTGTAGGGCACTGGTTTGGCATAGGCAAACAAAAATCTTCCCCCACTTACCGCAAACAAAAACAGAGGCATAAGAATCGTACCAAGCAAATCAATGTGAACTCTCGGGTCCAAACTCAACCTTCCCGCGTACCGAGCTGTCGGATCCCCCAGCCGATCGGCCACCGCGCCGTGGGCATATTCATGAAGAATGGCTGATGGGATGATGATAAAAAAGTAGAAAAGCTGAGAAAACTCCATAACAATTGAAAAATTCGAATATCGAAATCCGAAATCCGAAACAAATTCAAATATTCAATTTTTTTAAAATTTGGATTTTGGTTTTGCTTCGAATTTCGTGCTTCGAATTTCGGATTTAAACCCATCTTGACAAGAGCCTGCTTATTATATATGCTATTGCCATTCCCTAGAATACTAACTTATCCTACTATAGTCAATGCTATGTCCCATCGTATCTGCGCCATCTGCGGCAAAAAACCCAAACGATCGGCTACTCGCAGCCACTCAAACATCAAGACTCTGACCCGCCAGCGCGTCAATATCCAGACGGTGAATGGCCGGATGCTCTGCACCCGCTGTCTCAAAAAAGAAAGAGCTGTTAAATCCAATTAACAAAAAATTCTCCCCGCCGCGGCGGGGAGAATTTTTTTCCAGATTCCAAATTCCAGATTCTAAATTCTTTAAACACTATCCTTCATCAACCGAGTCGGCTGATTCATCTGCGGGCGACTCAACTGACTCTGGCGCCGGTACTGGCGGCGCGCCCTCTTGGTTGCCAATATTAATCGGAGCGACCTCGACAATTTTATTGGCCACCGGATCAAAGAGGATTGCCTTGCGCGCGTTGGCATAGAGAAGCACTTTGTCGCCAATTTTCGCGTTCACAAAAAATGGCTGATCTTTGAGCTGGCTCAAGTCTGAAACTGTGGCCAGCGTCGGCTGTTCACCCTGCGGCAGGATCATAATCTGCCCGACTTGCTCGACGACCGCCTGCACCTCTTCTTGCATGACTTTTTGCGGATTGTCTTTGTAGGTCGACAGTTCTCGATAAAAGAATGCCGCCAATCCAACCGCGACAATAAAGAGGACAAACAGCACCACCAGGATGATACTCCCGATGCTTACTTTTTGCCCTTCCGGAGCGCTTGGCTCTCGCGTTAAACGAGTGTTCATAGACCAAAACAAAAGGATAAAAAAATACTATTGCTATTATACCTTAACCTTCTTTCTTTTTCCACAGCGCCACATCTGTCACGACAAAGGTATCATCCGATTCTTCGGTGCGCACTTCGATCGGCGGTGTGGCGTACGTTTCGTAGCCCTCCTTTTCGACAGTCAGATAATAAGTGCTCGGGCCAGTCAAAAAAGCGTAACGCCCTTTCGTCCCAGTCACTTGCACATCAATAAGTTTATCATACTCCCTGGCAAAAAGCCGCACCGCCGCTTGCGCAAGCGGTTTTTTGTCCTCGGCATCCGAAACCACCCCCCAACCCTTTGGTTTCTTTGGCGCCAGATAGCGTAAAAAGAGAAGATACACAGAGATGTGGAGGCCTAAAAACAATACCATATACCACGTTGGAGCAATGAAGAACGTCAACATCGTCACGATTATGCCAGAAAATGAAATGATATTTTGGACCAGCCGCAAACGCTTTTGCAGCGCAATCCGCCGAATCGGCTTCTCTTCCCCCACTGGATCGAGAGGGATATTGGAACCAAGCGTTGTTCCATCTTCGACAACAGAGATCGGACTGCCATAATACAGATCAAGCAGTTGTCCATCGGTTTGCACGCCGTTCAAAAGAGCCGATGGGAATGTTAACCCTTTTTTATCAACCTCGATGCGATACGAGCCCGGTGGAACAATAAACAGATAGCGGCCGTGCGTATCGGTGACGCGAGTCTGAACAATGCGGCCGGTCGCGGCATCAATAAGGCGGACCAGAGCCAAATCAATCGGTAGTTTGGTAAGACTGTTATAGACTTTACCCCACTCGCGGCGTTTGCGCATACCGACCAACAGAAGTGGTTGTAAAAACAGATAACGCAAGAGCGGCAGGATAATGTTGGACAGCGACGGCGCTACCGCCACGGCCGAAACGCCAATGGCGCCAGGAGCGACGTATTTTTTGGCGATTGCCTCAACCACGGGATTGTCGGCAAATTTTCGGATCGCGTCGAGCGCGCCCCCAATCACAGCGGCAAACTGGTTGAGGATCGTGGCCAAGGTGGCGAGGAGCGCGCCAGCGAATTGTTGCGACCGGCTGAGATAATTTTGCGAAATATCAATCACATTCTGCGCCACCGGCGACAGCGACACATTGTCTCGCACGAAATTGCCAATCGTCTCCGCGGCCGATGACACGCCTTGGGAGATGGCCTCAGCCGCCGCTCCCACAGTTTCTTGGACTGCATCTACCACCTCATCGATGGGTATAAGATCAATAAGCGATGGCGGCTCGATGGCGAAATTCAAGGGCGAGCGCGTGATCTGGGTCGCTGTCCCCAAACCATCGTGAAGCAGAACCTGTTCATTGCTCGTAGAAAGTTCTGCTGTGCCTTCGGCGGTCGCTTCGAATGTTACCGAAAAAAATGCCCCACCGCTTCCCTGGAAGCCTTCCGGAGCGGTAATACCGGCAAACGAAATCCCATTGTTCTCTTGCGGCTGGTCAATCCAATGGGTAACAATTGAGCTGACCAGATTAATCCCGCGCACTGTCAAAAGATCGCTGGGAAAATTGATCGTTGCCGCGTATGCATTCACCCGCTGACCATGACTATCGAGAAGCACCGTCGCCTCGATCACATCCCCCACGTTCACCTCTTGTTCATCCAAGCTAAAGTAAATCTGCGATGCAGACGCCACTCCAGGCAACAAGAAAAAAATAAAAACGGCCAAGATAAAAGCAAAACGCATTTCGGATTTCGGATTTCGGATTTCGGATTTCATAGTGTTATCCTGTCCAATAAAACGCCATAATGCTAAAATCCACAAGCGTGATCTGATTATCGCGATTGATGTCCGGATTCTGTGCCGGCTGATTGACGGGCGTGCGTCCGGCCGCGCGTTCATGATACCACAAGACAAGGACGTCAAAATCATCACTGCCCACCCGGCCGCTCACATTTAGATCAGCTCGCAGACGCGTCTGGGGTGAAGAAATCAATAGATTCAAAGCATCGCTCAGACCGCTGGTAATCCCCAGTGATGAAATTGCCATTTGTGTCTGCAGAAGATACGTCCCTGGATTACGAGCTGTGGTCGGAATGGTAAACGTATAGGCTCCAGTGGCGCCTGCCGTCCCCTGGAAAAAAATCGGCGTGCCACTGAACATAAGCCTGATCTGAATCCGGCTATTCGGAACCGTACTGCCGCGCAAAATAATCGGCACTCCGACATCGGCCTCGGCGCGATCCACTGACATCGTCGGCGGGATCGCCAGGCGGGTCACTTCCGTTGTCCCGGCGGCTAGGTTCAGAGTAACTTCCACCGAGGTTGAATGCCGCTCCTCGTTATCAATGTTGTAAAGGGAAAATGTATGCTCGCCGGCGGGCACATCGGAAATGGTCACCGAAAATGTTCCATCCGTATTGGAATCAGTGCGTCCGACAAAGGTGCCATCCTGGAGCACATTCACGCGGCTACTGGGCGCGCCATACCCGCGGAAGGTCACGGTGGCCGTCGGCGGAATTTCATCTTCAGTCGACGTCGGCACCACAATCGGCACGGTCACGACCGATGGTGGCGTAGCTGGTGCCCCGCCGCCGGGCCCTCGTGTCGTGTCACCCGGATTGGCCGTTGACTCGCTGGGCGAGGGTGAAGGCGATGGCGACGAGCCGGAAGAAGGCGCCGGAAAATAAAGAAAACCAGACCGCTGGATAAAGCTGGCACTCGAATTTTCCCCAGCCACAGTTTGTCCCTCGCTACTGAATAATTGAAAACTTGTTGATGTCGCCAAATTGCCACCGACGCTAATCACCGGATCGCGAATAATAAAATTGGTACTGCTATAATCAGTGGCTCTAGCGATCGGCGCGATGAAGATGGATAAGATTACAAAAAATAATCCAATGCGATGAAAA
>JBBTRO010000052.1:0-4529 GCA_038065155.1 Patescibacteria group bacterium | reverse complement strand
AAGAAAATGCAGAATTTTATTGGAATAAAGGAGCAGGAGATACAGCTTCTTTCACTTCAGTTGATGACTTTGACGTCGATGGTGTCTTTGTATACGTTTCTAGTATGCGAGGGCAGAGGCGTAAAATTCCACTTGAAGAAGCCGTAAAGAGGCAAGATGAGTTGCAGAAGTCACAGATTGATTTTGATAAAGTGGTTCAGTTGCTTGAAGTACTTGAACCAAAGCCAGAGGCAGATTGTTCTCAGGCTTTTGCGGCTTTGGAACAATTATCTGCGACAGAAGGGCTGAATAAAGCGGACGTTGACAAACTTAAACAAGCAATACAAGAATTCGCAACCTTTGTTAAGCCTGAACCAATATCGGACACGATGTGTCGAGATGAAGTTGGCAGATGCCTAACAACACCCCATACTTTTTGTATCTTTGTAAGTAATAAATTCGGTGTTGAATTGGCCACAGAGCATTATGGTAGTGCTTTTGGCGGCTACCATCAAGTGAATACGCTTGGTAAAACAGTCTTTATCGATTGGACAGCCAGGCAATTTGGAGATTTGAGAAACACACCGTACCCGTACATTTATCACCGCAGTGATCCAAAGCATGGCGGTGGCAGGCTTTGGTCCGATCTAACAAAGGAAGAACAGGAAGAAATCAGACACTGTGAACGGCTTGAAGCCGCAGGAATCGAATACTGACAGGCCGGCTATCTCTTTTTCTTCCCAATCAATTTCCAAGGCAAGAGAATGCCCTCATGAATAATATTCATCGATAGTTTGGATTCGCCCTGAATGCGGTTCGTGAAACAAATCGGAACTTCTTTGATCCTGGCTTCCAGTTGCCAGAGTTTGTATTTGAGGTACATTAGGAAGGCGTAACCGGACGTATCAAAATCAGAGAAGTCAATCTGCCGCAGGATATTTTTTCGCATACAAATAAAGCCGCTCGAGCAATCCCGAATCGGTAGCCTGGTGACGGTGCGACAATAGCGATTGCCGCAAAAGCTTAGGAGTTTTCGCCACAGTTCCCAGCCGACAATCCGCCCGCCTTTTACATAGCGCGAACCGATCACTACATCGCATTCAGCCATTGCTTCAAGCATTGTCGGTAGCATCTGCGGATCATGAGAAAGATCCGCATCCATGGTGCAGATGATGTCAGCACCTGGGTATTCGTTGAATACTTTTTGGAACGCATCCATATATGCGCTTCCCAAACCAGCTTTTTTGGCTCTGGCGTATAATATCAGGTGTGGGAATGTAGTCTGCATGGTTTCTACCTCGTTGCCGGTACCATCTGGCGAGTTGTCGTCAATGACCATGACCGTTGCGTCAGGAAGAGACGAAAAAATGAGCGGAACGATGCGCGTGATATTTTCTCGCTCGTTATAGGTTGGGATAAGAATGATGGGGTTCATTGAATGGGGACACGCCACTCTTCTTCCGTAGTTGGTCGGCGGAATTCGTCGTCGGTGTTGAATTTCGTATCTGAATAAAAAACAAGAATTGACGGCTCGAGCGACTTGTAGCCATGCCAGATGCCGGGCGGAATAATCAAAGTCTTGCGGCTGTGTGGGGACAAAGTGACTCGTTCTTCCTGGCCTTCTTCAGTGACTAAACGAAAGAGAACCAGCCCGGAGGCGACGGCAAAATAATCAGTGTGTTTTTTGTGCATGTGCATGCCGGCAATGACCCCAGCCGGCATATGGCTGAAATTCATGTCGCCCGTGAGGCCAGGGATAATGTCGTAAAAGCCGCGGCGGCGCGCGTCTTCGTGGAAACGATGATCGTGGAGGTGCATAGTGTTAATTTTTAATTTCATGCTGTATATAATCCGCAAGCGCCTCTTCCCAACTCCGGAGCGGCGGAATGCCCAGTTCTGGTAATCGAGTGTTCTTCAATATCGAATATTGCGGTCGGCGAACTTTGGTTCCGCTCTCGGCGGTGGTCATGGGCGTGACTGGTACGGCAATGCCGCAGAGGGCAAAAATTTTTTGTGTAAATTCGTACCAGGAACAGCTTCCGCTATTCGTCGCGTGGTAGAGGCCGAATGGGATTTTTTTTTCTAAAATACTGCGAATGATATTTGCCAGGTCGGGAGCGTAGGTGGGGGAGCCATATTGGTCAGCCACAACTCGGATTTGTTCTCCAGACTTTGCTTTTTCCAGCATGCGCAGGACAAAATTTTTCTTTTGCGCTGACTGAGCAGAGCCAAATACCCAGCTGGTGCGAAGAATATAACTTTTTGGGTTTGCCATTACGACAAGGTGCTCGCCGGCAAGTTTTGAGGCTCCATGGACATTGAGCGGGCAGGGAAGATCGGCTTCAGTGTACCCTTCTGGTTTTGTACCATCAAAGATGTAGTCTGTCCCGAGGTGAACCATGGTTGCGTTAACTTCCTTGGCGGCATGCGAGAGCCAGCCGGGCCCAAAGGCATTCCCTCGGTAGGCAATTTCGATGTCAGCTTCGGCGGCCTCAACCATATGGAATCCAGCGCAATTGATGATTACGTCCGGGTCAGTTTCGCGCACTCTTTCCTGGATCCTGGCGTGATTCGTAACGTCGAGTTCCGACTTTCCCCAAACGAGAATTTCTTCGTCAGTTCCAGCATAGATTTTCTGGAGCGCAGTCCCTAGCTGTCCCTCGGCGCCGGTAATGAGGATTTTCATAGCCCTCAATAATAATTTGCTTCTTGCTGACGTTTGTAGTGTTCAAGGAAGCCTTGCTGGCGCTTGATTTCCTGCCACCAGCTTTGATTTTGCATATACCAGCCGACGGTGGTGGCAATCGCCCGATCAAAGTCATAGTCTGGTTTCCAGCCCAGCACGCGCTGAATTTTTTCGGAATTGGGCGCATAGCGGCGGTCAGCACCGGGCCTGTCATTGGTGTGAGTCTTGTAAGCATCGATCGGTTGAGAGAGTTGTAAAATTTGGTGCACGCGCTCGAGCACATCCAGGTTGGTTTTTTGCGTTCCGCTTACATTATACACCTCTGATTCATTTCCTTCACGCATGACAAGGTCAATGGCGCGGCAAAAGTCAGTCACATAGAGCCAGGATCGAACGTGCCTGCCGTCGCCATGAACGGGCATTTTTTTGCCTTCTAGGAAATTAGAAATAGCCAAGGGGATTAGTTTTTCCGGATATTGATAGGGCCCAAGATTATTCGAACCGCGCACGATGACTGCCGGGAGCGCGTGACTTCTCATATAGGATTTGATGAGGATATCAGCGCTGGCTTTGGAGGCGGCGTATGGGTTCGATGGGTTGAGCGATGATTCTTCGGTGGCGAATCCCTGGTCAATGTCGCCGTAGACTTCATCGGTAGATATTTGGACAAAGCGAGGAATTCGATGTTTGCGGCAGGCGTCGAGAAGGGTGTGCACGCCAACTACATTCGTGCGGATAAAATCATAAGCTGACGACAAGGATCGGTCGACATGCGATTCAGCCGCAAAATTTACGACTACATCAAAATGCTCTTGGGTGAGTAGTCGGTCAATAAGTTCCTTGTTGCAAATATCCCCTTGGACAAACACATAGCGTCGTCCTTCTGGTCTAAGCTCCACATCCTTGGCTTCCAGGTCGGCGAGATTGTCCCGATTGCCGCAATATGTAAGCAGATCAAGGTTATGAATGACGTATTCAGGGTACTGCGTATAGAGATGCCGTATGAAATGAGAGCCAATAAAGCCGGCACCGCCGGCAACAAGGATTTTTTTCTGGGGTTTGTTCGGAGTAATTATGTTAGATCCGGTATGATTTCGATTCGAGTCAGTGATGATGTCTCCGGTCGGCAGAAGAAACATGCCGCCGGCAGCGAGGAAGTCCTTTTCTTTTTCCATGATAATTGGAAGATAGTTCCAGGCGAGGAGAAAATAGCAATCCGGCCGGTGTTCGCTTGCGTACTGTCGATCCACGACCGGGATATGCATGCCAGGCGTTAACAGTCCTTGCTTTGAGGGCAGTTCGTCAAGTGCAAAATCCAATATGTCTGGCCCGAGATTATAGTAGTTCAATACTGTGTTGCCCTTGGCCGGCGCTCCATAGGCCGCGATTCGTTTATTTTGAGATTTAAGATCCTGAAGAATGTGGACGGTTTTGGTTTTTGCTAGAGCAATTTTTTCGGCCAAGGCCTCGTAGGTGCTGGTTTGGTTGAGACCGAGGTCAAGTTCCTTCATGATGCAGTCATGGACAGCCTTTTCTACCACATGACTGCCCTTGTGACCCACAAAAACGCGGAGTGACTGGCCTTGCGACGGCACGATTTTGACATCGAAAATTTCCAGATTGAATTGTTCAAAAAGGCGTGCCAATGGCCGAATGGCGAGGAAGTTTAGGTGTTCGTGGTAGATCGTGTCAAAGGTGAGCCGCTCAAACATGTCAACGAGGTATGGCGCCTCAAAGACAAAGACACCGGCTGGAGCAAGAAGCGTTGATACTGCTCGGCTCAAGTCCTGGTAATCATTGATATGCGCCACGACATTGTTGCCCATTATGACCTGCGCTTTGCCCGAGGTCGCGGCGATGCCAT
>JBBTRO010000051.1:0-1357 GCA_038065155.1 Patescibacteria group bacterium | reverse complement strand
GAGCAACACTTTTGTAAAGTGAAGGTCCTCGGTTCAAATCCGAGAGGCGGCTCAGGGGTCGGTTCCAGAGCGGTCAAATGGGGCAGACTGTAAATCTGCTGGCTTACGCCTTCGTAGGTTCGAATCCTACCCGGCCCACCACTAAAAAATGTTCAGTTATCCACATCATAGACAGTTGCAGGATTTTTTTGGGCATGATACTTTTTCTAAATTCCAGATTCTATCATTATGCCTGAACTCCCCGAAGTAGAGACTATCCGCCGTGATTTAGAGAAAGTTTTAATTGGCAAGAAGATTGTCGATGTTACGTTGTCCAAAACGAAAGTCATTCGTACTCATCCGAAGCAACTTAAAAAAACGCTTTTGAACAATCATATTATTCGGGTTGAACGGATCGGCAAACTTCTTATGTTTGCACTCGCGAGTGGCGAATACCTGCTAGTCCATCTCAAAATGACCGGGCAATTGTTTTATGCCTTCGGTCCGCATGTGTCTGCCCGTGGTGGACATTCTTTGTCCAAAGAGATGGACAATACCTTGCCGAACAAATACACCCA
The DNA here is from genome assembly GCA_038065155.1 of Patescibacteria group bacterium. GTDB lineage: Bacteria > Patescibacteriota > Patescibacteriia > Magasanikbacterales > UBA922 > JAHFIC01. Next base: position 800 of record JBBTRO010000051.1, on the reverse strand, counting down.
AGCAGTTTTTACATTTGCTTGCCATCCGAAGCCCGGAGGGCGAAGGATGGACGACGGGGGAAGATTGTTTTTGAACGATAGGCGTTTGTTCGCCTATCTTCAGCTCGTGGACGAAAAACAAAAATTGGCAATTATGGAGACGTATGGTATTGAACCACTCACGCCTCATTTTACGTTTGATCGCTTCAGCAAAATTTTTCAAGGACGAAAGACAAATCTCAAGGCAGTGCTTTTGAATCAAACACTTATTGCCGGTATTGGCAATATTTATGCCGATGAAATTTGTTTTGCCTCAGGCGTAAAACCAACGCGGATTGCCGGAAGGCTTACGAAAGCGGAAATTGCCAGCCTTTGGCACGCGACGCAAGATTTGATCAAACGCGCGATCGAAGCGCGTGGTACTACGTTTAATAGTTACGTGGATGGAGAGGGGAGGCAGGGAAGTTTTTTACAGCAACTTTGTGTTTACGGCAAGGGTGGCAAACCATGTCTGCGTTGCGGTATACTGTTAAAAAAGATTCGCCTAGCTGGCCGCGGGACAGTATTTTGTTTGAAATGCCAGGAGTAATCCTATCTTGACCCTTCTTAGTATTTATTATATAGTGATCCCACTTTCAGTGCCGTTGTAGCTCAGCTGGTAGAGCACGTCCATGGTAAGGACGGGGTCACCGGTTCAATCCCGGTAAACGGCTCCAAAATAAATACCGCCCATGGGCGGTATTTATTATCTACTGCGGCAATCGCTGAAGTTGCGACGCAACCGCGCTACCCTCGGAGCTTATAAGCTGGAGCACCACCGT
>JBBTRO010000050.1:0-2812 GCA_038065155.1 Patescibacteria group bacterium | reverse complement strand
TCGACTTGGCCCCCTCATTGACAACACCATCGTCAACGCCCCGGGTTTACCCCCCTTCGTCCGCCTCGGGCGGACTACGGGGGACCAATACTTTTCTGCAAGTTTATTCGCAATATCATTCCACTCAACATACTGCTTCACCATTTCAATATCTGACGCGACCATGAGTGCGCTTTTTCCAATTTCACGCCCTTTGATCGCAAAAATTTTCTGAACAGCGGCTTCATTCGTCGCATCACAGCCTAGACCGTAGCAGGTTTCGGTGGGATAAACAATCGTAGCACCCGATTTGAGTACCTCAACAACTTCGTCAATGTCAAGATTCTTTTGCGAGATAACATGCATATAAATTCGAAATTCGAATATCGAAATTCGAAACAATTTCCAATACCAAATTTTTGAATTTCAAAACATTTGAATTTATTTCGGATTTCGGATTTCGGATTTCGGATTTTTCAACCATCTAAGATATGCTTCCACAAACGGATCCAACTCCCCATCCAGCACTGCATCCGGATCGCTAGTCTCGTACTTGGTCCGGACATCTTTCACCAATTTATACGGCTGAAGCACATAGGAGCGGATCTGATTCCCCCACTCCGCGCTTTTGTATTCGCCGCGCAGTTCTTGCTTTTCTTTCTGATCTTCTTCTTCTTTTAACTTTTGCAATTTGGACTGCAAAACGCGCATGGCGACATCTTTGTTCTGCATTTGCGAACGTTCATTTTGACACTGAACCGTAATCCCAGTCGGAATATGCACAATTCGAACCGCGCTATACGTCGTATTCACGCTCTGTCCGCCCTTGCCACCCGACATGAAGGTGTCAATACGCAAATCTTTTGGATCGATCTGAACCGACTCATGCGCCTCCAACTCTGGAATCACCTCAATGAGAGCAAAAGAAGTGTGTCGCATTTTCTCGGCATCAAATGGAGAAATTCGAACCAGTCGGTGAGTACCATGCTCGCTTTTTAGATGCCCATACGCATAGCGGCCTTCCACTCGAAAAATACTCGATTTTATCCCCGCTTCATTCCCCCTTGATTCATCGAGGAGAGTAACGCTCCAGCCTTTTTTTTCGGCATAACGAAATACCATGCGTCTCAGCATCTCAGCCCAATCCTGCGCCTCGGTACCGCCGGACCCGGCATGAACCGCAACAATCGCATTCTTCTTGTCGTACTTCCCACTAAACAATACGTAAAATTCCAATCGTTGAAATTGCTGTTCCAAATCGTTAATCTTAGTCTTAATCTCAATCTTCAACTCTTCATCCGGCTGTTTTTCTAATTCCTTAGCCAAGCTTATAAGCTCCTCCGTTTCTTTCTTAATATTTTGCCAAGTCTCAACCTCAGTCTTAATCTCTTCATGGCGTTTACCCACCTTCTTTGCATTCTCGAGATCGCTCCAAAAGTCGCTCTGCTGCATTTCATATTCCAGAGAGTGTTGTTCGGCAATCTGTGTATCAATACCAAGCAACACCCAGGTGGACTTTATTTTCTCTGTTAAAACATCAAGTTGTTTGATTTCTTCCTTCATAGTGTCACCTTACCACCTGATCACCCAATCACCTTATCACGTGTTTGGGTGATAAAGTGATGAGGTGATTAGGTAAAATTGTACCTTAATTCCCTCATGTTGTATACTTTTATCATTCTTATGAACTAACACGTATGACTTACATCATCGGTATTCTTGCCATCGGGGTCGGCACTCTCATTATTTTCAAAACCGAATGGATCCTGGAAAATTTTGGCAGCAGTGCCTGGGCCGAAGCCCATCTCGGCACCGAAGGCGGCAGCCGACTTTTCTACAAACTCATCGGCCTCGCCTTTATCATTCTATCAATCATGGGAATGACTGGACTTTTGGGAGAAGTGATAATTGGGATATTTGGGAGTTTATTCGGATTGAAATAATAGGAAACTGGAAATTAGAAATTGGGGTTGGATTGGCAAGTAATTATCCCTAATTTCAAGTTTCCAGTTTCTAGTTTCTCATCTACTATGTACCACGCCGGCAACAAACTCATTGACCCAGACCTACTCTTCCAAACAGTTGGCCTCCAAGGTGGCATGCATACAGCCGTTTTCGGAACAGGTCGAACCGGCCATATTGTGTTCCCCGCCGCCAGAATCGTCGGCGAGAATGGCATCGTTTACGCGGTTGATATCATGCGCGATATTTTGAAAATTATTCAAAAACGCGCGGCCGATGAAAACATTCCTCAAGTTCATACCGTCTGGTCGGATCTGGAACAGGCGGGCAAAACGGCAATCCCCAAAGCCAGTCTGGATATAGTATTTCTCGTCAACATTCTCCTGTTTGTAACCAATCGTGAAGCCGTATTAACCGAAGCCATGCGCCTAACCAAGCCGTATGGGCGCATCCTCGTCGTTGACTGGGCCAGAATCGGACTCCCTTTTTGCCCGCCCAAAGAACGCTTTGTCAATTTCGTCGCGCTAAAACAGTGGGCGTTGAAAAATAATCTAACAATTGAGGAAGAATTCAGTGCTGGAAAGTATCATGCGGGGGTGGTGTTAACAAAGTCACCTGAGCACTCCAGCACCTGAACACCCAAGCACTTTAACATCGTGTGCTTAAGTGTTGGGACGCTAAGGTGTTGCGGTGAAACTTTATGCCAAAGACAAAAAAACGAGAGATCGGCGACATCGGCGAAGCTGAAGCAGTTCAATTTCTTGAAAAGAATGGCTACGACATCGTGGCCAAAAACTACCAAATGCGGGGCGGCGAACTCGACATCGTGGCCTGGCACAAAAAACCCCGTTTCGGCGACACCTTGTGTTTT
>JBBTRO010000049.1:0-6475 GCA_038065155.1 Patescibacteria group bacterium | reverse complement strand
CAATGCGCAGTTCTTCAATGAGCGCCTTTATCTGCGCAAAGCGTACTCCGCGGAACTGCCGGGTTTTGAAATACAGCAGATCGAAAAGCGCTTTTGCCGGAGACGCGATAAAAAAATCAAAGGTTCCTTTCACAGAAGAAAAATCGGAAAATAACTCTCGCTGGATTGACTGATAGGAAAAATTACCTGCTTTGGTGGCATAGGATCGGGTTGCTTTTGGCGTCACGGATGTCAGGGTGTGGATTGCTTCAGTCGCAAGATTGTAATACTGAAGCGCTGTCCATGAGCTCACGTATGATGGCGTGCGCAGGATATTGGCAAGATAGAAGGAGTAGGAGATATCACCTTTATTTTTATGGTAAAATTCAGCGCTTACGTACAGCCCATTTTTTAGCGATATGAATTCTTTGGATTTCAAAGACTGGCTGATATAAGCATCAACGGTTGTCTTTTTAAGCCCATACTGCTCGCTAAGCTGATAGATAGCTTTTTTGCTAAAATACGGCTGAGATTTGAGCTGATTTAGGAGTATTTCTCTGTATTTCATAATTATGATAATATTATATCAAAAGTGAAATAACTTGTCAAGACCCAGACTTGACGCTTATAGGATTTTCCGCTATACTTCGGCAATATTTGTTTTGGTATGGAAATCCGTAACATTGCCATCATTGCCCACGTCGACCACGGTAAGACTACCTTGACCGATGCTTTGATGCGCCAGACCGGCATGGTGACGGATGAGAGTGTGAGTATGGACAGCAACGCGCTTGAAAAAGAGCGTGGCATTACGATTTACGCCAAGAATACTTCCACATTCTATAAAGACACGAAGATTAATATCGTGGATACCCCTGGCCACGCTGACTTTGGTAGTGAGGTGGAGCGGGTATTGCGTTCGATTGATTCGGTCTTACTTATTGTCGATGCCCAGGAAGGGCCAATGCCACAGACAAAATTTGTTTTAAAGAAGTCTTTGGAATTGGGCTTGAAACCGATTGTCGTTCTCAATAAAATCGACAAGCCAGCGGCTGATCCGGCTCGGGCGCATGATCAAGTCCTGGAACTCTTTATGGATTTGGGCGCTAATGACGCTCAGCTGGATTTTACGACCGTGTACGCGATTGGCCGGCAGGGGATAGCCAAGCGCCATCTCACGGATGAATCCAAAGATTTGACACCACTCCTCGATATTATTTTAGAAAAAGTGCCGCCAGCGCCATCGGACACAACCAAACCATTGCGCATGCAGCCATTTAATCTTGGCTACGATAACTTCGTCGGCCGTTTGGCCATTGGACGTGTGTACGAGGGTGTCATCCATGTCGGGGACAAGGTTGTGGTAAAAAAACCATCGGGTGAGACGCGCACGGCGGCGATCACCAAGCTTTTTTCCTTCAAAGGGACGGTGCGTCAGGAGGCGACGGAAGCGACTGCCGGGGACATTGTCATGGTCGCTGGCATAGCCGACATTGATATAGGCGAAACCATTTGCCTATCAGCTGAGCAAGAGACGCTCCCCGCGATTAAAGTTGATGAGCCAACCATCAGTTTGAATTTTTTGGTAAATAGTTCGCCGTTTGTCGGCAAGGATGGAAAGTTTGTCACGAATCGTCAGCTCAAAGAGCGCTTGGAAAAAGAATTGGAAGTGAACGTGGGACTCAAGATCGATTTTTCTTCAAGCGATTACTATACCGTGTATGGCCGCGGCGAGCTTCATATCGCGATTCTCCTCGAGAATATGCGCCGCGAAGGGTACGAGCTTCAGGTGAGTCAGCCGCGCGTTATTATCAAGGAAGTTGGTGGCGTCAAGCATGAACCATTTGAGGAAGCGACCGTGGATATTCCCGAGGCCTTTACCGGCACGGTCATTGAGAAGATGTCGAAACGAAAGGGGAACATGGTTGAAATGAAACCCAATCACGGCATGACGCGGATTATTTTTGAAATCCCCACTCGCGGGCTACTCGGCTACCGATCAGAATTTGTCATGGACACGCGCGGCGAGGGAATTCTGTGCAGCCGTTTTATTGAATTTCGTCCCTACGTAGGTGAGATTGAAAAACGCGATGTGGGTTCGATGATATCGCAGGAAACCGGCAAGGCGCTCGGGTATTCACTGGCCAATCTTCAAGAGCGCGGCGTCCTCTACATCGGACCAAATACGGAAGTCTACGAAGGCATGGTCATCGGCAATGTGTCCAAGGGCAATGACATGACCGTGAATCCGATCAAAGGCAAGCAACTTACCAACATGCGCGCGTCTGGTACGGACGAGGCGCTCCAGCTTACTCCGCATCTGCCGGTAACGCTCGAGCGCGGACTCGAAATCATGGCCGAAGATGAGTATCTAGAAATTACTCCCAAAAATATTCGCCTGCGTAAGCAGTATTTGACCGAGACCGATCGCAATCGGGCGGGACGCAAACGAACCTGAGCACCCCAGCACCTGAGCACTTATTTACTCTAAATAAAAAACTTGGGCCTCGACGTCAATCCTTGATCGTCGAGGCCTTTGCTTGCCCTCCGTAGCTCGAAAGAGCGAAGGAGGGTTTGAGCCTAGGGCGGGACATAACACCCGCATGTCGGATCAAAGCTGGGGTTACAGCCGTCGCGGCGTTTCGCGAGACGCGTCCATGTCTCGGTCCAGGGCATCGCGAGCCCGGTTCGGAGCTCTTCGTAGGTGGCCTCTGTCGGAGCATTTTGCGCCGGATCGAGGACGTGGTAAAACGTAGCGCCGGCAAAGCCAACTCGGACTCGCTTGTACCCCGCGATGAGGAGCACATGGCCGCGGTAGACGCTCATGCTACTCGTCCGCGTGATCGAGATCGAACCCACGGCGATCGTGGTTGTCATGGTTTCGATCGTCGTCGTGCTGGTCGCGATCATGACCGGCCGGCCGTTTGAGAGCTCGCGTTCGAGTTCATCCGCCGTGATTGTCGCCATCTGGTGCCGATAGAAGATTCCTTTCTTCTTCAGCCAGAAGTTGATCTGCGGATCCGTGCCGCCTTCGTTGCACCTGGTGCCGCAGATGTCGAGTTCGCAACAGTCGAGTTCCACCCTTTGGAAGCTAGGGAGCTCATTGTTTTTGAGGCCCAGATTCCAAGTCGCGAACACGCACGGCGGCGTGCCATCGCCGTAATACGTCGAGAGCATGCCGAGCGCATCCGCCCAGCACCACTTGTTGCACCCATGGTGCATAAAAGGCACCGCGAGTTTCATCGCGGTGAGGTTCACCGGAAGCTCTCCGCAGTAATCAGTCTCTCCACCCATACCCACCGCCCCTGTGCTATCCACCACCATCCCCGTTCTGTGGTTAAATGACGTACTGTTCACACAGCACATCGTGACCGCCACGGAAATCGCGGCGATCGGTCCACGTCGCAAAGAACGCATGGCTTCTCCTGTGGGGCAGGAGTTAATGTTTTTAGTAAACTATGAGGGCGAAGATGTGTCAAATACAAAGTATTGAAGTTGTCAAACAAAGTGGGTATACTCATTGTGTAACCTGTTTTTAATTTTTGCTTATGTCACCATCTAGAGAAGGAGCAAGGAAAGAGAACCAAAGGGAAATACCAAAGAGGAAAACGCTATTAAGTGAAGGGAAAAAATGGGCTGGCAGGACAATCTTGGCCACAGGGGTGGCTTTGGGCGGATATGAAACTGGCCGTCAGACAGGATATGATCATGGATTTGAAGAAGGAAAAAAAACGATCGCGGCCAAAGTTGAGACTTCGAAGCAACCGCCAATTACAGAGTCCAGAGAAAGAAATCCTTTGGAAGAACGGGCTGAACAATTTTATTTTGAACTCAAAGCTATAATCGAAGAGCTTGAAAATCGAGAAGCAAATGCTAATTTTTTGATGGATGAAGGAGAACTTTCTACTCCAGAAGGCGCTAAAAAGTTTTTAGAGCAAAGAAAGGTTTTGATGCTTGCAACCTTTACGGATCATTATGTGCGATTGAGTAATATCATAGAAGAAACAGAAAGGGATTTACGTAAAACAAAACGATTCGGAGAGATTGTGGAAGAGCTAGATGAAATTTTTGGGTATGTTGAAGTAAAAGATTTGACAGCGGCTGAACGGAAGGGCTTATACAATGAATTATACAATGAATTTCAAAGTTTAAAGAAAAAATAAGCTATGGATCAAACAGCTTCAAAAACCTCTCCCAAAGACTTCTTTCTCCACCTCCTCGCCATGATCGCTCTCTATGCCAGTGCGATTAGTTTTTCGGCCGTGGTGTGGCAGTATATCAATCTCGGTATTCCGGACCCGCTGGAGCAATATTTTTCGGCTGATGCCGCCCGGAGCACACTTCGCCACTCTTTGTCGGTCTTGATTGTTTTTTTTCCAACCTATCTCGCCACCTCGTGGACCCTACACAAAAGCTATCTGGCCGACGTTTCCAAGCGCAATCTGCGCGTGCGTAAATGGCTGACATATTTTACGCTGTTTGTCGCGGCGATTATTATCCTGGTTGATTTGGTTTCGCTCATCAATACATTTTTGAATGGCGAGTTAACCATTCGTTTCTTTTTGAAGATGCTCACCGTCCTGTTTGTCGCCGGGTCGATTTTTGGGTATTATTTTTGGGATTTAAAGAAGTTTAAATTTGAATAATAAAAAACTCCTCCCCTCGTAGGGGAGGGTAGGGTGGGGTTGAGGGTCGAAGTAGTAGATGAGCTTTGTGTGTCTACTGATTGTTTGCACCTTGTACAAGGCGATAAAGATGCATCGAGTTATAATTCAGAGGTCTGTTACTTTGAAGATCAACCCCACCTCGATCCTCCCCTACGAGGGGAGGAATATAAATTGTGTATGAAACTTTTTCTCGCGCTTGTCATCACCATCGTCTCCGCCGCCATCATTGCCGGCCTGTTTGTCGTCGGAACTCCCAAGAGCGAACGGGTACGTCGGTTTGACGATATGCGGATTCAGCACCTTCAGCAGATTCAAAGCGACCTAATTTATTATTGGCAATCGTCGACAACGCTTCCACTCTCATTTGATGAGTTGCGCCATGATAAGCTTGGTCTGTCTGTTCCGGTTGACCCTCAGACCGGAGAGCCGTATGAGTATGTAAAGCGCGGTGCCACCGAGTTTATGCTCTGCGCGACGTTTGGCGCTGATTCCGCAGTATCAGATTATGCCAAAGGATCGGCAAGAGATTTCATGCCCGTTCCGGTGCCCGTGCCACCGGGTGGCTCGCCAGGCGTACCAATCTATTTAAGCCCAATCAAAGAAAAAGAAACCTGGGAGCATGCAGCCGGACGAGTTTGTTTTGACCGCACCATTGAGCCAGAATATTTTAAGCCACTGCCGAAGCAATAAGTATGGATATTGTTTGGAAAAGTTTGTTCTCGGCGATGGTAACTGCGGTTATCCTGCTCATCGCCAAATTTTCCGGTCCCAAGCTCGCCGGCGCGATCGGCGGTTTGCCGATTGTCTTTGCGATTTCATATATTTTGATAACACAGCAAAATAGAAATGCGGCGCGATCATTTTTAGTGGGGGGGGTGTACGGCGCTCTGGCCGGAATATTTTTTAGTATTTTACTGATTTGGCTGAACGCGCAATTCCCAAAATATTTTTGGGTGAATTTCGGCGCGGCTTACCTTCTCTGTTTTTTCTTCGCCTTTGGCTTGGCGTGGTATACATCAAAATAGTCTTCCTTGTCCGATTCAAACGGTATGCCTGGCGCATGCATTTTTTTAAATTCGGCACCTGTTCTTAACGTACATATTATGCTACTATCATATAACCTAAAAGATGTGTATGGCATTTAGCGATGACAAGCAAATCATTATCTACCAACCAAACAACACCAAAAAAAGCGTTGAAGTTAGAGTTGAGAAAGACACCATTTGGCTGACACAGAAACAGATTGCGGAGTTGTTTGGTATTGAGCGGAGTGTTATCACCAAACATATTAAAAATGTTATTAAAACAGCTGAATTGAGAGAAAATTCAGTATGTGCAAAATTTGCACATTGCAAATTCAGATAAACCAGTTGCGTACTATAATTTGATTGGGAAGCGTTAAATTGTGTCAGCGTGGGGCTTCTTTTTTTGGAATCAGCGTGGTACGATTCTAGTATATGGAGAAGAAAACCTCTTGGGATGTGGTCGCTCCGTGGTACCACAATCTTCTAAAACAGGGTAAAGGCACGTATCAATACGATGTCATTTTGCCCAATATTTTACGTCTTTTAAGCGCCAAAAAGGGTCAAACGATCCTTGATTTGGCTTGCGGATCCGGATTTTTTGCGCGAGAGTTTGTCAAAAGCGGCGCAAGAGTCATTGGTGTAGATATTGCCAAAGAGCTCATTGGCCTGGCCCAAAAGGAGGTCAAAGGCGTAGAATTTTTTGTGGCTTCGGCAGACCAGATACCCATGATTCCGGACAAAAGCGTTGACGCGATTACGATTATTCTGGCTCTACAAAACATAGAAAGTATGGCTGGGGTGCTA
>JBBTRO010000048.1:0-11523 GCA_038065155.1 Patescibacteria group bacterium | reverse complement strand
CATGAAAAAATGTACTGTGAGGAAACATGATGACAAAAGCAAACACAAACCCCACCCCCTGCAAGACGCCACGACGGCCAAAAAACTCCTGCGTCTGGGCACCCCAGGGCATGATCGAATCGCGCCATTTTCTCTGGATAAGAAAAAAAAATTTATATATCCGGAAGCCCACAGCCTGACGATACCGTCCGCCCCACCAGTCAGCCAACTTTTCGACTCTGGCCCAAACCCAAACCATAGCCCGTTTTATGACGACCAGGCCGCGCAGTCCTCTAAGGAGAATTTTATAGCCGAATTTTTCCACAAGAATGATGGGAGCATACCACAAATCGTCCTTTTTTAACAGATACTATGCCGATTTTTTCGCTTATCCTTGACAAAAAATTCATTGCTTGATATCCTGATTTCATCTTTGTTTCTTCTATGCCCCATACCCTAGAAAAAAAGGACGCCACGATGGTTATTATTACCATTACGGTGTCGCCAAACGAGTACGAAAAACAGCTCCGCCAGGCCGCCGAACGACTTTCGGAGCGTGCCAACATCCGCGGATTCAGACCCGGAAAAGCGCCGTATGATGTTTTGAAAAAAGAAATCGGTGAAATGAGTATTCTCAAAGAAGCGCTTGAGTCAATCATTCAGACATCCTTTTACGCCGCGGTCACTGCCGAAAAACTCGATACGATCGGCATGCCCAAAATTGATATTGAAAAGCTGGCACCGGGCAATGACCTAATTTATAAAGCGACGGTGGCGCTCTTGCCCAAAGTAACTCTACCAGATATTGGCAAGCTAAAAATCGAGCGGGTGACAAAACCAGTGGAGGCAAAACACATTGACGAAACCATTGACGCCCTGCGCGGCATGCAGGCAATTGAAACCGTCAAGGATACTGCCGCCAGCAAAGCCGACAAAGTGACGATTGATATGAATATGACACTGGAAAAAGTCCCGGTGGAGGGCGGCCAAGCCAAAAATTACCAAGTCTATTTGAGCGAAGATCACTATATTCCCGGATTCAACGACGCGCTCGTCGGCGTAAAGCGGGGGGAAGAAAAAAACTTCACTCTGCATTTTCCGGATACGCACTACCAAAAAATGCTGGCCGGAAAATCCGTTGATTTCAATGTAAAAATAAAGGACGTACATGAACGAAATTTGCCAGAACTGGGCGATGAATTTGCCAAAAAATTAGGCCAAGAATCCGTTGCCAAACTCCGGGAGTTGGTCAACAAAAATTTATCCGCCGAGGCCGAACAAAAAGCTGATCAGCAGTGGGAAATTGCCGTGCTCGATCGGCTAATTGAACAAGCAACGATTGATCCGATTCCAGACGTGCTGATTGACGCGGAACGGCAAAAAATATTTTATGAATTGAAGCGCGACCTTGAACGCAATGGCGTTTCGATTGAGCAATACCTCTCCGATATCAAAAAAAACCAAGAAGAATTATTCAAGGATTTTAAAAACCAGGCTGAAAAACGAGCCAAGGCCGCACTGATTTCCCGACAAATTGCCCTCGAGAATACGCTTGCGCCGACCAAAGAAGAAATTGACGGCGAGATCGAACACATGAAGCATATCTACAAAGACAACAAAGAATACATGGAGAACTTGGAGCGCCCGGAAGTCCGTGATACCATCGCCACGATGGTTCAGAATCGCAAAGTCATGCAGTGGCTCAAAGTAAAACTTCTCGGGAAAGAAATTGTTGAAAAGGGGCACTCTCATGACCATGGACACGATCATAAACATTAACCAAAAAGAGTCTGACTTATCAGACTCTTTTTGGTATACTGGTCTCTATGACAAAAAAAATTACCACCAAAGTCATTCCTCGTTCTTCACGCAATGAAATCGTTGGTGAGCTTGCGGATGGAACACTCAAGGTGAAATTAACGGCCGCACCGATTGATGGCGCGGCCAATGAGGCGCTTATTACCTTCCTTAGTAAGGAATGGAGCATTCCTCGGTCTTCGATGTCTATTATCAAGGGTCAGCGGAGTAAAAGAAAGGTTATCGAGATTAAATAAGGCAAAAATTACGGACTATCAACTCCCCCCTTATTCCACGGATTGCACCGGCAAACCCGCCACAGCGCCTTTGAGATGCCGAGGAGTAAACCGTACTTTTTAATCGCTTGATACCCGTACTCACTGCACGAAGGCGTAAAGCGGCAATACCCCCGCGGGTACAGCCAACGAAACAATGGACCATGATCTGGTGAGAGGGTTTTTTGATAGAAACGGATGAGCCAGAGAATTTGATTGGTCATATGCCTGCCTGCCGGTAGGCAGGGATTTAGTCATTTGAATTTTTCAAAAGCCCGGCCCTTCGCAAAACACTGAGGATATCCGCCTCGATCTCTTTATATTCCTTCCCAATCATCTCCGCTTTGGCCATAATTGCTAACAAATAACCTGTCTTTAGCTGACCTTTCTGAAGTAGAAGCCTGACTATTTCTCGCATCTGACGCTTGAGACGATTACGAACCACAGCGTTTTTACTGACTTTTGTGCTGACCACAAAGCCAATCCGCAGATCATGAGTCTGATAGTTCCGTCTTGGATAACGGGCGGGGTTGATTTTCCAGAATTTTACCGTGACAAGCGAGCTACCAGCAAACATACCCTCCTTAAAGAGGGTGGTAAAATCACGATCATGTTTCAATCGGTTTGCTTCTGGCAACATAAGAACAAAAGATCCCCCTTCTTTGGGGAATCCCTGCCTAAAACTAGCGTTTTTTCCTGGTCATCTTCCCTTTCCTCTCCTCGCTGACAGTGAGTTTGTACCGACCTTTGGCCCGGCGGCGCTTAAGAACTTTGCGGCCGGTTGCGGTCTTCATGCGCGCCCGAAAACCATGGATTTTTACCCGCCGTGCCTTTTTTGGCTGATAGGTTCGTTTCATATAAATTGCTTAGTGGTAGGAGTATAGCATATACTTATCCACATCATCCACACTTTATCCCCAGGTTACTAACTTTTTCGCTATTTTAAGCCATTTTTGCTTTAAAATAAGTGTGGTAAAATCAACCTATTATGACCAACCATGAAATTTGGCAGGCGGTTCTGGCCGAATTTGAACTCAAAGTCTCCAAGCCCAATTTTGTCACCTGGTTCCGAAACACAGGGATCGGCCAGTACCAAAATGGCCAAGCGGTTATTTGCGTCCCCAATGCATTCACCCAGAACTGGCTGGAAAAAAAGTACCACAGTGATATCATCCGAGCTTTGGAGAGAATAACCGGCCAGCCAATAAAAAAGATCGAGTACATCGTCGAAAACATCAAAAATCTCTCCGAACAAGAATTGTCCGCCAAAACCGAACCGGCCAATTCCTTGCCACCTTCCCTGCCCACCACAGCTCCTTTTTCAGATCACCGAAACACACTCTCTGAATTCGGCCTCAACCCCAAGTATACCTTCCAAACATTTATTGTCGGTAAAAACAATGAGCTGGCTCATGCCGCCGCCAGAGCTGTGGCCGAGCGGCCAGGGGATGCCTACAATCCTCTGTTTATCTATGGCGGCGTCGGATTGGGTAAAACACACCTCATCCAAGCGATCGGCAACACGATGCTGCAAAAAAATCCTCATACCAAAATTTTGTATATCAGTTCAGAAAAATTCATGAATGACTTCGTGAGCGCCATCAAAAGCGGACATACCAAAGAATTCAAAGACCGGTATCGCAGTGTCGACCTCCTCCTCATCGACGACATCCAATTTATCGGCGGCAAAGAAGAAACCCAAGAAGAATTCTTCCACACTTTCAACGACCTCCACCAACAATGACACCAGGTGGTCATGACCAGCGATCGCCCGCCCAAAGCCATCCCCGCACTGGAAGATCGCCTCCGGAGCCGGCTCGAATGGGGTATGATCGCCGATATTTCCGCCGCCGATCTCGAGACAAGAGTGGCGATCCTCCAGGCCAAATGCCAGGAAAAAAACCTCTCCCTAAGCCAGGAAGTCATCCAGATTATTGCCGCCACCATCCAAAACAATATCCGCGAATTGGAGGGGGCACTGAACAAAGTGGCGGCTTTCCACCAGCTAAAAAACCTGGAGCCTAGCAAGGAGAGCGTAAAATCAATCCTGGCGGCTTACGAAAACCAGAGCATGAGAAAATCCACGACCCCAAGAGAACTGATCGCGGGCGTGGCCAAATTCTATGACGTGAGCATTGACGAAATTCTGGGCAAGAGTCGGGAGAAAAAACTCTCCTTTCCCAGGCAAATTATCATGTTTCTTTTGCGCCAGGAATTAAAACTCTCCTATCCGGCAATCGGCGACGAGCTTGGCGGACGAGATCACACGACTGCCATGCACGCTCACGGCAAAATCATGCTCGAAGTTGAGAACGATTTAAAACTAAAACAGGAAATTGAAATGATCAAGCAAAGGCTGTATACAACGGCAGTGTAAAAAGCTGTGGACAAAATGAGGAAAATAAAAAAACTATCCACAGCTATTTGAAAAAGACAAAAAAAATTCACATTTTAATCCGAGAATAAGGCTGCGTTTAACACACCCTAAAAATGGCATTCTTCCTTCGTAGAAAATTACTTATCCCGTTTATGCACTGTTCTACTACTATTACTAGATTAATATATTAAATATAACGATCGGTTCACCACAACAACGTTTCCCATATGAAGTTCACCTGTACCAAAGAAAACTTAATGCACGGACTCAGCCTGGTAACGCCGCTCACTGGAAAAAGCGCGCACTTGCCAATTTTGAACAATGTCCTTATTACTGTGACTGATTCAAAGGTTGAGATGAGCACCACTAATTTAGAAATCGCCATTCGAGCCAACCTGCGGGCGAAAATTGATGCCACAGGTTCGTTTACCGTACCGGCTCGAACCCTTTCCGAATATGTGAGCCTCCTTCGGGACGGGCAGATCGATATTGAATTGGTTGATCACGAACTGTCCATCGTGAGCGGTTCCTCGAAAACGAAAATCAAGGGTTCGGCGGCTGATGAATATCCGGTTATACCGCCGATCGATGAGTCGCATGGTTATACACTTGATGCCAAGATTCTCAAAGAAGCCATGTCTCGAGTAATTATTGCGGTCGCGAAGAATGAAATCCGGCCGGAGCTCGCCGGGGTTTATATGGGTCTTTTTACCGATCGGTATAGCGGCCTCGTCCTCGCCGGTACTGATTCCTATCGTTTGGCCGAGGCGCATGTGCCGGTCTTGCAGGGTAGCGATCCGATCCAGGTGATTGTGCCGGGCAGGTCGGTCTTTGAAATGATCCGTTTGTTTGGTCTGGGTCAGTTGGCGGGAGAGAACAATGCCAGATTTTGGGTGAGTCAGAGTCAGGTGGCGCTTCGGTATGATACGTTTGAGATGACGAGCCGCTTGGTAGATGGAAAATATCCGGACTATGGGCAGATTGTCCCGACGCAATTTAAAAGTTCCGCCACCTTTCCGATTGATGTCATGACGAGCGCCATCAAAGCGGCCGGCCTTTTTTCGGCCACCGGCATTAATGCTGTTTCTTTTGATCTGAATCAGTCAGAACAGTCGGTCGGGGTATCGGCAACGAGCGCCCAAATGGGTGAGCACAGCGCCACGATTGAATCTTCGGTGGTGGGAGAGGAAAATTCTATCCTGCTTAATTATCGGTACGTTATTGAGGGTCTGCAACACTTAAGCGGGGAGATGGCGGAATTGCACATGAACAGCGCCGATACGCCCTGCCTGCTTCGTTCCTCCGGCAACCAGGACTTCATATATATTGTCATGCCAATACGGCAGTGAACTGTTAGCTTTTAGCTTCACTAGCTTATAGCTTTTAGGGCTTTTTATTGAACGGTAATTGGTAGACTGTCTGCGGCTCTCATTGTGCCATCGAGAAGAACAACTTCAGCAGTAAGAAGCCAGTTGCCTGGTGTGGCTTGCTTTAAAGTGATTGCTAATTGATTATTGAAGAGATTTTTAAAATCAGTTACTTCAGTCACTAGTGTTCGATTACTGCCATCACTCGCTGATAAGTAAATCGAGATTTTTTGGATTTGCTCGGGTTTATAAGGATTGAGGAAGAGCGTCCTGGGGAATTGAGTTGAGGAGAAAGATGCGTTTCTTTCTACAAAGGACACACCGGGCAATTCGGCCGGGGCGGCGAGGAAAAATGGCACTTCCGCAATTCGCCGGTTCATGGCATCGTCTTCGGCTATGATCGTGAGTGTGTGTTGGCCTTCGGCTAGCTCGGGAAGGAAGGCACGGAGTGAAAAAGGGGCGGTGGTAATAACATCGATGAGCTGGCCATCAATTTTGTAGGTGACTTTGGCGACACCGCGCGGCGCGTTCGTTTGAATGTCTGTTGTGATTCGTCGTGACGTGAGCGTGGTGTTTGGAGTTGGATAAGTTACGATGAGAGAAGGAACAAGAAAGAGCGAATCAGGTGTATCGTATTCCGTGGGCGGATCCTCGAATGCGACATTCCAATCTGGATTGTCTTTGCGCATGCGCAAAATCCAGTCTCGAATCGCCGTTTCCCAGATGGCGTACTGCGGATCGCTATTCGGGTCTGCCGGCGGCGGCCCACTTGGATCTTTTTTGTCTATGTAATGGAGGATGGAATGGGCGGGAATAAACGTCCGCTCGACCAAGTCTTCTGCCGGCGTGGAACTGGTAGCGATTTTTCCGGTAACGCGGTTGATTGTTACGGTTACATTGCCGCCGATCGCGCCGCGAAGAATTGGTCTGGTGGCCGTATTTGGCGGCGGTTCGGGAAATTGTTCAACTGGCGTTCCGGACAGGGTGTTTTTCATAAATGAATTCCAAATCACGCCAGCAACTTTGCTCCCACCATAGCCTGGCTTTAGTGGTATGTTGTCAGTTCTTCCAATCCAGACTCCGGCGGCCAAGCTTGGGGTGTAGCCAACCGTCCAGCCGTCTTTGTAATCATTGGTCGTCCCAGTTTTGGCGGCAACCGGCCGGTCTGGCAACGTTAGAATACTGCCAGCACCAAAGGTCGGAGCGCGGGTCGCGTCGTCAGAAAGAACATTGGACAATGTGGCAGTAAATTCTGGATTAAGGATTTCTTCACCAGGATTCGGCCTCCATTCTTTAAGCACGTTACCGCTTGCGTCCTCGACGCGTAGGATGGCCACTGGAGCGTGATAAACTCCGTTGTTGGCAAATGTGGCATAAGCATTAACATGTTCGAGTAGATGCACTGTAGCGCCGCCTAGAACAAGGCTAAGACCAAAGTTGCCGGCATCAAGCGTGGTATACCCAAGTTTTTTAGCAAACTCAAGAGCATCTTTTTCACCAACTAGGTAGAGCATTTGTACGGCTGGAATATTGTATGAATTTTGCAGGGCTTGCCGAACCGTCACCAATCCGTGCTCCTTTTCATCATAGTTCACCGGGCGATATTCTTTGGCTCCGGAAACGGCGAAGTTGGTTGATACATCAAACAGGAGCGTGTCTGGTGTATAGCCTTTGCTAAAGGCCAGCGCGTAGACAATCGGCTTCATCGAAGAACCAGGCTGGCGACCCAAACCCTGGGTAGCAACATTGAAGTTTCCCTTGATTTCTAAATCGTTGTAATCTCGCGATCCAACCATGGCTAGCACCTGGCCGGTTTTTGGATCGATGGCAACGAGCGCGGCATTGTCCGCTTTTGCCTCGAGCAGTGTCTTTTGGCTGCTGGATACGGCTTCGTTGGCCAATAATTGTTTTTCAAAATCAAGTGTCGTGATGACTTTCAGCCCGCCAGTATCAACCAGCCTTTCGCCGAATTCCTGGTTCAATTGGTCTTTTACATAGAAAACAAAGTGCGGCGCGGTCATGTCGCCAGTCCGCTGTGAGAGAGTCACCGGGCTTTGTTGAGCAGTTTCTTTTTCCGCCTCAGTGATATATCCCTCTTCAGCCATGCGAGCCAGGACAAAATCCCGGCGCTGCTTCAAGGCTTCAGGATTATTGAGGTAGCGTGAAGGCGCTTTTGGGAGTCCGGCCAGTGTGGCTGACTCTGGCAGGTCGAGATCGGATACATGTTTGCCAAAATAGCTCTGGGCCGCGGCTTCAATGCCATAGTTCGTACCCCCGTACGGGATTTCATTAAAATAAATTTTTAAAATTTGCTCTTTGGTATAGACTTGCTCGAGACGAATGGAGAGTACAAATTCTTTGAGTTTGCGGGTGAGTGTGCGTTCCCCGGTGAGAATGGCATTTTTTACAAGTTGCTGTGTGAGCGTAGAGGCACCACCACCGACGCGATTCTTCCCAAGAATTCCATAAACGATAGAACGAGCAATGGAGAGCGGTCGGACCCCTTTGTGTTCAAAGAAAATTTTATCTTCTGTAGCAATGACCCCATCCACAACATTTTTTGGGATGTCCTCGAGATCCACGAGGGTTCTCTTTTCAGCGGTGTAGATTTCGCGCAAGAGATGTTCCCCGGTGCGGTCGTAGATTTTTGTGCTTTGGGCAACCTGACGGTCGGTCAATTTGTCCGGGTCAGGCAGGTCGCGGCTGACCCAGACAACGAAAATAGTGAGCAGAAGGATGCTGGCAACACTGAAAGCGAGACCCATCCGTAAAATCGGCCGCCAGAGAGATCCGGCTCGTCTTTTGGCGAATTTTGGCCTCAGGCGCCAGAGAGCTCGAAGAATCCAGCTGACAATGAAAAGCGGGAATAGAACAATGTGCCACCAATAGATTGCGGCGTGCCTTTTTTTGGGCAATTTTGTCGTTTGTCGAGGTGCTGGTTTTTCTTTCCCAATATAGCCGTAAGAACGGCGCTTGAGGGGTGGAATCGGGATCATAGTTAGTGCGTATTGTAGCGTGGTTTGGGGTTCTTGGCCAGACCCTTGACAAAAGGCGGATTTTATGGTATATTCTGTCGTTCCGTTAACGCGGAAAGCCCTAGTGAATGCTAGGGTGTTTTAATTAGATTTTATGCATAAATTAGCCAAAAAATTACTGTATAGATTGCTTACCCTTGGGCTGTTGGCTTTGCTTCTTATCCCGACCGAAACTAAAGCCGCTTTTGATGAGTTTTTTGGCCTCTTTACTCCCCTGTTTGAAGTAAAGGCGGCTGAAGCTGCTAGCTTCCCGGTAGCCCAGGATCGGGCGCCTTTGCGCACCCTTACAGTTATCGCCACGGCCTATTCCAGTGATCCATACCAAACGGATAGTACTCCCTGTATCCCGGCCATGAATTTTGACTTATGCGAAGCCTACCTTACGCAGGGTTTCGAAGATACCATTGCGGCCAACTTTTTGCCACTTGGCACCAAGGTGCGCTTCCCAGAGCTTTATGGTGGTAAGGTGTTTACGGTTCGCGACCGCATGAATGCTCGCTATAATTACGAAAATATCGGTTATTATCGCATTGACTTCTATAAAGCGGCCAATGATGGGGAGGGTAATATGGACAATGTGGCCGCGAAACAGAAAACGATTGAGTTTGGGGTGGAGCGAGGGCTCACGATGGAAGTGATTGGGGTGTAAGTGAAGGGAATCTGGAATTTAGAATTTAGAATTTGGAAACAAAACCCGCCGAAGGGCGGGTTTTGTTTTGAGGTACTGGCGACACCCACGTGGAGGCCAGGAGGGGAATCGAACCCCTGCATCGCGGTTTTGCAGACCGCAGCGTTACCACTTCGCCACCTGGCCATTACAGCACAAAAGATATCATGGATAATGCTTTTTTTCAAGCTAAGAATGTGATACGATGAACGTCAAGGCTAAAGCCTTGAGTTACAAATATATGAAGACAAATAACAAACAACGCTTTGTGATCATTGACGGCAATGCCATCATCCACCGCGCGTATCACGCCCTGCCGCCGATGACCACCAAGGATGGTACGATCGTCAATGCCGTGTATGGTTTTACGACCATGCTATTTAAGGTAATCCAAGACTTGAAGCCCACCCATTTGGCCGTGAGTTTTGATGTGGCCGGAGGAACGTTTCGGGATAAATTGTTTGATGGGTATAAAGCGAAGCGAGTGAAGGCCGACCAGGCGCTTTATGATCAAATCCCACTGGTCTACGAAATGGTGCAATGTCTCAATATTCCAATATATACAAAAGAGGGATATGAAGCAGATGATGTGATTGGAACAGTTGCTCAGAAAATAGAAAATAGTAAACAGAAAATAGAAGTTTTTATTGTGACGGGTGATATGGATATGTTGCAGCTCGTGAGTGAACAGACGAAAGTGTATGAACTAAGAAAGGGCATGTCTGACATTGTTATTTTTGATGAAGCGAAAGTGAAAGAGCGGTACGGGTTTGGGCCGGAATATATTGTGGATTACAAAGCCTTACGCGGGGATTTGTCGGATAATATTCCGGGGATCAAGGGAATCGGCGAGAAAACTGCGACCGAGCTTATACAAAAATTTGGATCGATTGAAGAGTTATATAAAAAGATTAAGACTAAGATTGAGATCAAGAATGAATTGAAACCAGCGGTGCTCAAAAAAATTGAAGAGGGTGAAAAAGACGCAAAGATGAGCAAACGGTTGGCCACGATTGAGCGTGATGTGCCAGATTTGAAATTTTCATTGGCAGATTGTGTGTTTAACAGCATCGATCGAGCCAAAGCCGCGCCGGTATTTCAGAAATTTGAATTTTTTTCTTTATTAAAAAGATTGTCCGGTGGAACAAACGCGCCGACAGAAGCGTCAAAGAAAATGCAGAAGCAAAAAAAAGTCAAAACATCGCTCGTGATCGTGGATGAGCGAACCGCGCCGACCTTTTTTACTCTGGTTGAAAAGGCGTCGACGCTAGTAGTTCGTGAAATGCTGTCTGGCCAGGATATTCTCACGAGTGATTTGCTTGGATTTGTAATCATTTGTCAGCAAAAGCCGTACTACATTGCACTCCAGACCCTAGGGATGAAGGAAAAAGAAAAACTGTTCACCATTTTTACCAACAAACAAAAGACACTGATCGGTCATGATTTGAAACAATTGGTGAAAGCGCTTCTGACACAAGGTGTTGAGACGCGGGCGCAGTTGTTTGATGTCATGATCGCCTCATACGTCGTGAATTCAAGTACTCGGGCCCACGATCTGAAGAGCATCGTCATACGTGAACTGGGGAAGGATCTGCCAGCCGGATCCGACCAGTCCAGCCTGTTTGGCGTGAACCCGGAAGTTGTTGCCGAGGAACTCCAATTTGTGGAGGAGTTGCATAGTCGGTATCTGGAAGCGCTGACCGGACGCAACGATCTGGGGCTGTTTGAAAAAATTGAAATGAAGCTCATCCCGGTTTTGGCTCAAATGGAACTTTATGGGGTGGCTGTCGATACGAAACTTTTGGGGACTTTGTCAAAAGAGGTAGCCAAAGATATTGATCAGATTACAAAAAAGATTTGGCGCGAGGCAGGGGTCGAATTTAATGTGGCTTCATCCGTTCAGCTCCGCGATATTTTATTTGATACCATGAAATTGCCCATGCATGGCATCAAAAAAGGCAAGACCGGCTTCTCGACCGCGGCGAGATCGCGGAGCTGCGCGCGAAGCTGGAGAGGCTGGGCGTGC
>JBBTRO010000047.1:0-4719 GCA_038065155.1 Patescibacteria group bacterium | reverse complement strand
CTTCGCTTCACTGCGGTTTCGCTCGCAATGACAGAAGAAAAGCAATGGCAAAAAAACAAATAAATCGATAACCCTACACGAGTTGAATATGATGTCTGAATCAGTACAACCACTCAATGCTATTATCCTCTGCGGCGGGCTCTCGACCCGACTCGGCGATATTGCCAAAACCACGCCAAAAGTTCTGCTCCCGGTCGGGGACAGAACAGTGTTGGATTGGCAGTTGGAAAAATTAAAAAGTTTGGGGGTTGATGAGGTGATTTTGGCGGCCGGGCATTTGGCCGATGTGGTATTGAAAGATGCTGGGGTTGAACGCCGCGGCGTGCGTTTGAAATACGCGATTGAAAAGGAACGGCTGGGTACGGGCGGGGCCATTAAATTTGCGCTTGAGCATGTTAAAGATAAGCAAGCGCCAACGATTATTTTGAATGGCGATATTTTGACGACAATTGATGTGGCGCAGATGCTACAAGTCTTGCGAACTGACAGCGAAGGCTTGATTCTGGGCAGCCTGGTGCCGGACGCGGCGAGTTATGGCACACTCGTGTATGATCAGAGCGGGCTCATGAAAGAATTTTGTGAGAAAGAGGGGATTGCCAAACCGGGGTATATCAATGGCGGTTTTTATATTTTTACGCCACAGGCTCATAAATATTTTCCCAACCAGGCGACGTTTAGTATTGAATATGATGTTTTCCCGCGCATGAAAAATTTGTACGTCTACGAATCGGATCATCCCTGGATTGATGTTGGGCTCCCCGAGAGACTACAGTGGGCGCGGGAGCATTGGCAGGAGTTTCTTTCTTAGTTTTAAATAAAAAATTTATCCACTCCCTCCTCTAGTAGGGGAGGGTCAGGGTAGGGTCTCAGCGAGCGTGAGTATTATTTGAGTGAATTGATTACTAACTTTAGGCGAAGTCACAAAAGTAGGCGTTAAAACTAAGTTCTAATTTCTACTTTCGTTGAGACCCTCTCCTGACCTCCCCCTACGAGGGGGAGGAAAATTTTTTTATTAATATGCGCCGTCACCTTTTTATTCTTCTTGCATTTCTCACCATCATTTTTCTTTGGCTTGGTTGGTACTTTTTTTCTTCTGCCAAAAAAGAAACGACTACATTTACTGTTCAACCCGGAGCCAGTGCGTATTCCCTAGGTAAAGAGCTACGTGAGAGTGGTATTGTTCGAAGCGTTTGGCTTTTTCGCGCGATCGCAAGTCTCAAGGGAATTGACACCATGATTCAATCAGGAACATACGAAGTAGAGCCACCGGTGACGCTTTTACGCGTACTCGATGCCTTGGCCCATCCAGAGAATAATCAAGAGCGCACGATTACCATTATTCCGGGCTGGGATTTGCGCGATATTGCGGAGTATTTAGAAACACAGCAGGTCGTGTCTTCAACAGAATTTTTTCGAGTGGCCGGAGAACCATTGAGTGCTGATAACAAAGAGGGCTATCTCGCACCGGAGACCTATCGAATTTTTGCCAATGCTTCAGCCGAAGAGATTGTAAAAAAATTGACGGATGAAAGGATGAAACAGCTCGCGCCCTTGAACGAGGCTATGGAGCAATTTGACTTGAAGCCAAAAGAAGTAATTACTTTGGCAAGCATTGTCGAGCGGGAAGTAACTGGCAAAACGGATCGCGCCATGATCGCGGATATTTTTTTGCGCCGGCTCAAAAACAGCTGGGCGCTCCAGGCTGATTCGACCGTGCATTATATGGTTGGTAAAAGAGGGACGGTGTTTACGACGCGAGAAGATCGCGAGTCAGAGAGTCTTTGGAATACCTATAAATATCCCGGTCTACCGCCCGGTCCGATTTGCAATCCAAGTGTGGAATCAATTGAGGCAGTGTTGAATCATGCGGAAAATAATTTTTGGTATTTTTTGACAACGCCAGATGGGGAAGTAAAGTACGCGCGCACTTTGGAAGAACATAATGAGAATGTGGCAAGGTGGTTGCGTTAGTTTTTTTCTTCTTTCTTATTGACCGGAGGGCTGCCGTGTGGTAGCGTCAAGAGAGATTCGCATAAGGAGGTAGTCATGCGAAGCATGCTGTTTGTCTTGGCGCTCATCGGCGCCGTTAGCTCCTTCGCAGGCACTGCCTTCGCGAAGGAAGGTGCGCAGTCGTCGACCGTTGCTCACGCTCAGGATTTCGAGTTTCGGATCGGCTTTGACATCGACATCGAGCGAAGCAACGAGCTTGAGCAAGGGGTCTTTCACATCGGTGACCTTCGGCTGGATGTGCTCTCGATGCTCATTCCGAACGCCGGCGTTTTTGCCACGGCCTACAACGGCAAGAACCACGGCGAGCTGTACGGCGGTCTTATCATTCGCCCGTTTCCTGGGGTAAATGAGGGGGCGCTTCGCGGGTTCAATCTTGAGCTTCAGATCGGTGGTGGCTTGGGTGGTGGGGGTATTCCAATTGTCGGTGGTGGGGCACGGTTCGAGGCCGAGGTTGGGGTAATGGTGTCTGACACCATCTATTATCACTACGTCAACGGTTGGTGGAACGAGTTCGCCTGTCGTGTTCGGGTGTTCCCCGGGCGTGAGTCGCCAGTTGAAGGCTGGTTTGGAATCCTCGGCCGGATAGCAGGCAAGTGGGAAGATTTACCCCGGTCGCTCGAGGCCGGCCCCATTGCCGCGGTGGTATTTCGCTGGCCGACGGAAGGGATATTCTGGGTCACGTGGCCGTTGCGCCGGCTTGAAAATCGGACAGAGCTTCGTCTCCGGGCCGGTATCGAATTTCAATTTTGAACCGAAGGGGTTCGAGAGTAGCCAATTGGGGGTGTTGGCTACTCTTTTCGTTTTTGTTTGGATGTGGATTGTTTTGTTGACAAGGGTTTGGGAGCAAGGGATACTCAGATATAGTGAGTGCGGAAACAGGGGAGAACAGTCCGCACGAGGAGAGGTTCATGCAGCGAATGTTAATGTCGTTTGTTGGCTGTCTTGCCATGGTGGCAGTGACTGCCTGTCACAACCCGGACTGGGACTTCAAGTCCTGTCCGCAAATCGGAGAAGCGCTCTCGCAACGGGCGGACGAATGCCTGCCCGAGGTGCAGGCGAGCTTCTCGGTGGTCGAGAATCCGGGCACCATCCTGCGATGGTGGAATGACTTCAGGATCTGTCAGGTGATCGCCGGGCCGGATGGCGATATCGAGCCAGAGACCCTCTCGGATCTTCGGATCTGCGCCGAGTGGATTGCTGACCACGATTGTCCGGAGGTTGGCGATAAGCTCAAGAAGATTGCGGCCAATAAGGCCGCGAAGTTCGAGCATCCGCCGGAGTGCGATCCCCTGATCGCCACAATACGCGCCAGGTTCAAGGCGCTAACCGAAGAGACGGAACATTAAACGCCTTCACGCGATTGGGCAATTCGCGCGAACAGGCGGCAGAGTCGGAGGTAGTTGTGGAAGCCCAAAAGATACACCGGCATACAGCGCCGGCAGGTTGCGGGTCCCTGATTTTCAGACCCGTTTTCGCTTTTTGGTACAGCTCGAGTACGAAAATTTATCCCAAGCAAAATCCCTTATTATATACGATCGTATATAATAGGGGACAAAGATAAAAAGTTTGTATATGACGTTTTTACGCACGAGTGATTTTGACTATCAACTCCCCGCCGAACTTATTGCCCAAAAAGGTGCGGAGCCGCGGGATCAGTCGAGGCTCATGGTGGTGGATCGGGAGAAGAAAACAATCGTTCATCAGCGGTTTTTTGATATTGTGGATTATTT
Organism: Patescibacteria group bacterium; assembly: GCA_038065155.1. Lineage (GTDB taxonomy): Bacteria > Patescibacteriota > Patescibacteriia > Magasanikbacterales > UBA922 > JAHFIC01. The sequence continues at coordinate 979 of JBBTRO010000047.1, read as the reverse complement.
ACAGGCGGGCCTGCCCGCCGTAGCTTCAGCGAAGGCGGGTGATTTGCTGGTGTGGAATAATTCCAAAGTGTTCAAGGCACGACTTTTTGGCAAACTGCTTTCGAAAAAAGGGGAAGCGCTGTGGGAACACGAGCGTGACGTCGAAATGTTTCTGATTAAGCCCATGGAGAATTTGGGCGTGTGGCAGGTATTGGCTAAGCCGGGGCGGCATGTACAAAATGGCATGCGGGTAGAATTTGATAAAAATTTCCACTGTGAAGTCATGCTCAAAGAAAAAGATGGAACTATTCTGGTGCAGTTTTCCGATAATGAAGAGGTCGTACGTCAAAAGGCGAATCTCTATGGTCATATCCCCGTGCCGCCGTATGTAAAAGACGAACCACATGAGCTCGAGAGCTACCAAACGGTCTACGCCAAGCACGAAGGCTCGGTCGCGGCGCCGACGGCGGGGTTTCATTTTACGCCTGAATTGATTCAGAAATTAAAAAATAAAGGCGTGGAGTTTGCCGAGGTGACATTGCACGTTGGTTTGGGGACATTTCTCCCGGTGAAAGCCGAGCGGGTGGAAGATCATACGATGCATAGTGAGTGGGTAGAACTGACCGAGGAGAATGCCGAGAGAATTAATCGGGCGAAGAAAGAGGGAAGAAGAATCGTAGCAGTCGGAACAACGACGGTGAGGACGCTGGAGGGGATTGCTTTGTTGATGACTAGAAATAAGAAACTAGAAACTGGGGATATTGAATTGGCCAAACACACCGGATCCCTAATTTCCAATTTCCAGTTTCCAGTCATACACCCATACCGCGGCGAACTTAATTTATTTATTAAACCGGGATTTGAATTTAAAGTTGTGGATGCATTGATCACAAATTTTCATTTGCCCAAGTCCACGCTTCTTATGCTCGTCGCGGCGTTTGTCGGCGATCGCGAGTTTACGCTTGGGTGTTATAAAAGGGCTGTGGAAGAAAATTATCGA
>JBBTRO010000046.1:0-2005 GCA_038065155.1 Patescibacteria group bacterium | reverse complement strand
GTCGTGTTCATGTACCGATTGAGCGTCACGAATTCCGTACTGCCGCTCGTTTCGCTGGCTGCGAAGAATCCTAGGCCTGCGAATACCCCGCTGAATGGATTGGTGGTTTCGAGGCCGTACCCTATCCGCGTCGCTCGCAAAACCTCCTTTCGAAGCGGATCGTAGGTTTTGACGACTTGAAGCGCTTCTTGTCTTGATTGACTGGAAAGATTCACCCAGCTGAAGATCACCAGCTCCCGGCGCAGCGCGCTGTGGAGCGTGATGGCACCAGTGCTTCGATCCAAGAACTCGTCCGTGATGGCCGCAAGGACACGCGACGCGATCCTCTCTGCTTCGATGTCGCCGAAGTGGTCAACCATTTCAGTGATTCGACCTGCGAGCTGTGCAGCAGCGCCGGGAAAACCGCGATTAAACGCATCGTACCGAAGCAGCCAGTCGAGGAAATTTTTGGCCGTCCCATTTTCTTGAAGGCGTTGTCCGAGTCGTGTGGCAAATTCTTTTGCCCCTGAATCAAGCGATTTTTTCAGTTCATTGAGATCCATTGATTACCTCCGTTGTCAAAAGAGCACTGTGTCCTTTGGTACTGGTTATTTTTACTCGTCCGTCTAGAACAGACCAGCTGCGGTACTGGTTGGTTTTGCACCAACGATTACGACTTCACGCGTCGTCGTGATGGCATTTCACTACAGTACCTTTTACAAATCAAAATCCCGACTAGATCGGGATTTGTGTGACCTCAACGTAAATACACTCGGGGAGTATTTACTCGAGGTCGTGAATGTGGTGAACAATGAGTTGCCGAGTATCTCGTTTCATAGGCTATTATCAATGTGTTACTACATTAATACATAGCAAAAAATTTGTCAAATAGGGGTGTGGATAGCGTTGCTAAGAGATATGTGATATGCGATAAAACGACACTACAGTTTGGCCTTTAGTTTGCTCAGCGCCACCCGGTACCCACCCTCGCCGTGGTAGAGCCAATGGGCCACGCGCGTGACGGTTGTCGTCGAGAGTCCGGTTTGGTCGGCAATCTCGCGATAGGGTAAATTTTTGTCTAAAAGCTCTACCGCCTGCCAGCGGCTGGATATTTCTGCCAATTCTTCGAGCGTGCACAGATCGCGAAGAAACGCGAGCATCTCTTTTTCGGTTTTTAGATTGCCGAGTATCGCCACGAGCCGTTTTAATTTTGGAGTTTCCCATCTGGCTGGCATACTATCTTTCTTTTTTACTGTGTCCAAGCTTGAATTCAACTTTATACGCCGATCGTTTGCCCGCCGCGGTTTGGGTTTTTTGGATGCGGCAGAAGACCCTTAACTTTGGTTTTTCAACAACGAAATATTCCTTAACGAGAAAGAGCTTGGCTCGGAACGTTTTTTCGGCTGTGTTGTTTATTTCTTCTATCTTGTCCATGACACGTCCGACGACAGCCATGGCTTCGTCATACGTATTCAGGTTTCCTTCAGAAAATTCCTGGTCAATCAAGTCAATTATTTTTTTGTCTTGATTTATGAGTGCTTCTTTTTGCGGTTCTTTTTTGAGCAACTTTACATCGACCAATATTTTGTCGTCTGAAAATCGTTGGTCAAAAATCGCGTAAACTATCCCATCAGGATCCTCTTGAAAACCTGCGATCGTGCCGTTTCCTTCAGTTCCGGCATTATTATTCCACTCGACGTCATCGTCAATCCGAAACCCCAGTGTATCCATAGGCCGTTCAGGATGTGGTATTTTCATGGCTTCGAATTCCGGATCGAACGATGACGGGTAGGCGTGATCGCGTAGCATAAGCAAAGTGTATGATTATAAATTGTCAGTACTATACTGTTTTTCTGCGCAAAGCAAAAGAGCTAGGAGCAGCCAGAAAAAGAGCGCCAGATCGTTTTTGATGTAGTGGGAATCAACGAGGCCGGTGGTTATTAGAGCTGTCATGGAACTTAATAGAAATGGAATAAGATCATTCTCCAGCAACTCCGAATAACCCCCTCCCAACCTCCCCCTACTA
>JBBTRO010000045.1:0-4388 GCA_038065155.1 Patescibacteria group bacterium | reverse complement strand
AATGCCGGTCATAACATCAGCGGCATCAATACTTATAGTATACGCGGTGCCGCGCTTGGCCGTGCTGTGTGCCACCATAAGCGGAAGTTCGAGCTGGTTGGCAATTTTCTGATCAAGCGATAAACAAACCACGCCACCAGTATAGCGAATAATAAACGCCATTGTTTCTGGCGTGACTTTTTCCGCGGCCATGACCAGATCGCCTTCATTCTCCCGCTCTTCATCATCAACTACGATAATCATCTTGCCTTCCTTAATCGCGTCAATGGCTTTCTCAATGGGGTCAAACATATTATTGATACAACTGTTCCACCTCCACTCCAGTATAATAGTACCTCACCAGTGTCTGCCAATCTGCCCCTTCTTTTTTCGCTCGCGCAGCGGCATCGTTTTGACTCATGCCGACGCCGTGGCCGTACCGGCTTCTGCCGGTATCATAGATCGCGGCTACCGAAACCAGCCAGGGCTTTGTTCCGCGCCAGACATCTCCCCATGGTCTGGTTTTCCCATTGCTCCTCGCGAAGTACGGTGTAATCACCACCGCATCCTCAAAGGTCACATAATACCCTCTGGTCGCGCGAGCCGCCTCGGCGACTCGCGGAGCGAATCGTTCATGCGCGACTCCCAGATACAGTTGGTCGCCGGTCGTTGCCACCACATCAAAATTTCTCTTATCGTGTTTCGTTGTGTGCTCACGGACATAGTAGGCATAGGTGCGCGCCGCGGTCAAGAGCGCTTTCATGTACTCCATCGGCGCGACGCTCGATGTCTCGGCTACTCCAGCCACATAGTCCTCCATAAGGACATCGTTTATGAGATACATTGTCTTGCCATCTTGGGTGAGACGATACTCGAGCGCTCCCCGATACGCATTGAAATTAACGCTCTTGGCCCACTTCACCCGCCGTTCAATATTGGGCAGGATAAACACGGCGTGCGGATTATCGACTGGCGATAAACGAAAATACTTATCACTCACGAACTCCATTCCGGCACCGGTGAAACGATACTTTCCGTCCTCATACTTCAAAACTCCTAACCGATCCATGGGGAGTACCCCGAGCTTTGTCTCACCATCATAAATATCATAATCCGCTTCTTCAGAACGAAACTGCACAAAACTCTGCGGCTTCAATAAACCCACGCGGATCCTGGGTTCCTCAATGGCAAATTGCAACGTCATCGGTTCAGCGAGCGTTGCCGGGATATGAGCCGAACCATCTTCTGCCACTGCCGATTCAATAAAAAAAGCATTAAAAACTAGGGCAAAAGCGATGATAAAAAAATATACTTTGCGCATAAAACAGCGGTGTTTAGTATAGGCTATATTGCCCCTCTCTTCAAGAGTAAGCTATACTCCAGCTGTTAGTTTTAACTATGCCACATATGAGAGACTTGCCAAGACGTCCGGAACCTACGCCAAAGCCAGAGCTTGTTGCAAAAATAGTCGAGCAGGCGTTGGGGCAAATGGCCGCTAATGGAGTGAATGAAAAAGAGGCGCTTAGCCGCGCTCTTGGAAGTTGCGGGGTACAAAAAAGTGATCCCCAACGTTCGGTCTATTTTACAGAGGCCGGCAGACAATTACATATAAAGAGAGGGCAACTGCAGAAGGAAACTAAAACTACTCTACAAAGAGGCGCCGAGGATAATCAGCGATTTATTGATTCTCTTAACTTAGAGCAGGATACAGAGGAATGAGAAAGACTATGTCCACCACCCGTAAAATCGCCCACAATACCATTGCCCAAATCATCGGAAAAATCATTTCCACCTTTTTAGGCCTCCTGGCCCTTGGCATGATGACGCGGTATTTACCGACCGAACAATTTGGCTGGTACGTGACCACAATCGCCTTTCTGCAATTTGTGGGGATTCTCATTGACTTCGGTCTTATCCCCGTGACCGCCCAAATGCTCTCTGAACCAGAGCATGATAAAACTGAGCTTCTTAATAACCTCTTTACCTTCCGTCTCGTGACCGCGATTTTTTTTCTGGCTTTTGCCCCAATCATCGCTCTTTTTTTTCCCTACCCGGCAACAGTGAAAATTGCCATTGCCTTTTCGACGATTTCCTTTCTGGCTGTCGCTCTAAACCAAATCCTCACCGGCTATTTGCAAACGGCGTTCAAGATGCATGTGTATGCGGTGGGAGAAATTATCGGCCGCATTGTTCTTATTGTCGGACTTTTGATTCTTATCCGATTCGGGAGCACATTTCTCCCGATCATGGGGATGCTCGTCCTCGCCACTGTCGCCCATACCGCGTATTTATTTTTCAGTATCCGCCAAACCACCCCGATTACGCTCGCGTATAACCGAAATCTGTGGCAAGGGATTCTACGCAAAATGTGGCCGATCAGTATCGCGATTATTTTCAACGTCGTGTACCTCAAAGGCGACATCATCCTGCTTTCTTTATACCGCGCTCAAACCGACGTCGCGCTCTACGGCGCGGCCTATCGCGTGCTCGATATCGTGACACAACTCGCCATGATGATGATGGGTGTCATGTTACCGCTCCTCACCTTTGCCTGGTCGCGCGGACTCAAAGAGGATTTCAAGCGCTACTACCAGCAAGCCTTTGACGCGCTCATGGTCTTCGCGGTACCGATGATGGTCGGAACATATATTCTCTCGGAAAAAATCATTGTTCTGGTGGCTGGGCCAAAATATCTGGGCGCCGGTATCGCGCTTCAGCTGTTATCAATCGCCGTCTTTGGCGTTTTTCTAGGCGCGGTCTTTGGCCATAGCGCCGTGGCCTTGAATCGTCAAAAACAAACCATTTGGATCTACGCATCTGACGCGATTCTCACACTTTGCGGCTATCTTTATTTTATTCCTCGTTTTGGCATGGTTGGCGCGGCCGGTATGACAATTTTTTCCGAACTCTACGCTGGCGTACTTCTTTTTCTCACCATCCGTCATTACAGCCAAACGCCGCTTCAATTCAAAACCTTTGGCAAAATTATTCTATCGAGTGTCGCCATGGGTATGACAATCACATCACTGCCAACTTTGCCAGTACTCCCCGTCATCTTTCTTGGCATGATCACCTATGGCGCCGTTCTTTTAATAATAAAAGGTATTTCTGTAACCACTCTAAAAGAAATTTTTTCCATAAAATCCGCCTAAGCCTTGTTCTACTAGGACAAAGACTTTTGATATGACCCAAAATATTTTAATTAGTGTATTTAGTCTTAGTTTCTTAATTGTCGCTTGGCACAGATTCAACCTAAGCTTATTTTTTCTTTTTCTCCTTCTTCCCGCCTACCTTATTCGATTTAGCATTGAGCCACTCCCAACGACGCTGCTTGAAGTGATGATTGGGATAATTATATTCATTTGGATAATTAGAAACTGGAAATTAGAAACTACACAACAGAGCCAACCCCTAATTTCTAGTTTCAAATTTCTAGTTTCAAAATCCCCATCACTATCTATCGCCATTCTCTTATTCCTAACCGCCGCGACTATCTCCATTTTCACATCAATAAACATCCGGTCGGCTCTTGGCGAATGGAAAGCATTCTACATCGAACCGTTTCTGATTTTTTTGATTGTGGTGATTGAAGGAACAAAAAACAAGGAACAAAATGCAAAAAATAATTTGCTTACAAACTTACAAACTTACAAACTTACAAACTTAATCATTTTTGCCCTAATTCTCTGCGGCCTGGCCACCTCCATCCTTGCAATCTACCAGCACTTCACCGGCTGGATGGTTCCCTGGGCATTTTGGGCCAATGGTGCGAGCTATCGTGTCACTGCGTGGTATGGATTTCCGAATGGGGTGGGGCTATTCTTAGCTCCTCTCATACCTTTAGCAATTTTTCTATTCATTCAAAATTTTTCAGTTCTACAAGAAAGAAACTGGAAACTGGAAACTGGAAACTGGGGTCGTTGGCTTTCCCTAGTTTCAAGTTTCCTATTTCTAGTTTCCTCACCATTCGCCATCCTCTTTGCCAAATCCACTGGCGGCCTCATTGGCGCTGCCGCGGGCATAGGAGCACCCCTAGTCCTGTGGAAAAAAACCCGCTGGCCAACTCTTGCTATCGGCCTTGCCAGCCTCCTTGTCCTCGCTCTTTTACCCATGAATAAGCCAATCAAACAAGAACTCCTCATGCAAGACCGCTCCGGCCAGATCCGCATCAATATGTGGGGCGAAACGACCGAACTCTTACGCGCCAACCCTTTGACTGGCGCCGGCCTCGCTTCTTACTCCAAACGAATTGCTCCGTATCATCACCCGATCAATGGGAACGACAACATCGAAATCTTCCACCACCCGCATAATATTTTTCTCACCATGTGGGTGAACCTCGGTATTCTTGGGTTGATCGGGTTTGTGTGGATGATCGTTTGGTTTTATCGGGTTGGATTGACGGAAAT
>JBBTRO010000044.1:0-7179 GCA_038065155.1 Patescibacteria group bacterium | reverse complement strand
CAACCGGAGTGGCAAGGATCTCTACATGACCTGGATCACGAAGAGCCAAGAGACGGCGTCGCGCATCCCGGTCTGGGGCTACGAGGTCGTCTGGACCGGTCCCACCGACTCGCCGACCTTGATGGCCGGCCGAGTGGTGTTGAAGAATCCGGAGCGAGATCCGACTGCCGATGAGGTCATCACGGTCATGCGGCTCGACCGTACCGGCGTCGTCAACACGCGCGGCGTTCTCTTCCCAGTGTCGAACACGACCTGGGAGAACTATCGAAATCACGTGCAGGGCAAGACCGACGGCTGGCAGCGTGACTACTCGGGGGATGCGACGGCGATGGCCGTGTACCTCGAGAGCACAGCGCGCACGCTCGCCCGAAAGCGTGAGAAGCCGCTGGGCGAAGTCTACACCCTGCGCGATACGCAGGTGGCTCCGCTGCCGAAGGTGCAGGCGGGGTTCCCGCCGGCGTTCAACGTGGTCAAGCCGCTGGGTCGCGGCAAAAGTCACTGATCGCGAAAGACCGAAAAACGTCCCCGCTCTAAAACAGCGGGGGGACATCTAACAGAAGGAAGGAGTATGGGACGGGGACGAGACGCTCGCACGACCTACTGTGTTTCTCAAAACTGGGAAACAGAGTAGGTGCGAGCGTTTTTGTTTGACACATATACTAAGCGGGTGCATGATATCATGCGTACCCTTAAATATATGATTATGATCTCTGCCGGAGAACAAGCCATCGTCGCCGTCCTTCAATCCGAGCAAGAAGCGCGAGAGGGAAAGATTTTGCGGGGTGATCTCAAAACACTGCTTCTCTCTATTGGCAGCCATGATGTGTATAAATGAAGCTTGACATTCCTCACTCTTTAGCCTATACTACTCATCAAACCGGCCTAAGGCCGTTTTTAGATACAAAAATATGGTAAATATCCAAACCTACCTCGTCGAATCCATTGCCGAAATCAAAAAGGTCATCTGGCCAACACGCAAACAGACCATCAACTATACACTCCTAGTCGTCGGCCTTAGCATTGGTGTCGCTATCTTTTTTGGCGTTTTAGATTATATTTTTAGCCTCGGACTTGAGCAACTCATCAAATAAATTAATCTAGATTATAAATTCCAGATTCCAAATTCCTATCAATTATGGCAAAACAGACATTAAACCTTGGTCGCCGCTGGTATGTACTTCACACCTACAGTGGCTACGAAGAAAACGTCAAACGCAATTTGGCACAGCGTATCGAGTCCTTTGACATGAGCGACAAAATTTTTAATGTTTTGGTTCCCAAAGAGAAAAAAATTAAAATTAAAAATGGCAAGCGCCTGACGATCGAGGAAAAAATTTTTCCTGGTTATGTCTTGGTCGAAATGGTCGTGACTGATGACTCCTGGTATGTAGTGCGCAACACGCCAAACGTCACCGGTTTCGTCGGCTCGGGTACCACGCCAACACCGGTGGACCAAAAAGAAGTCGACGCTCTCCAAAAACGCATGGGTGTCGACGAACCAGTACACACGATTGATCTCCAGATCAATGAACCGGTACGCATTACCGATGGTCCGTTCAAAAACTTCGAAGGCAAAATTTCCAATGTCGATGAAACGCGTGGGAAAGTCAAAGTCTTGGTCTCAATGTTCGGTCGAGAAACACCAGTCGAACTCGATGCCCTACAAGTGAAAAAACTTTAATTATTACCATCCTTCTGGTCTCGCAAGAGACTGCTTCTCGGAAGGTAATAACCAAATAATCGTATGGCAAAAAAATTAGTAACACAAATCAAACTCCAAGTCACGGGCGGCGCGGCCAACCCAGCGCCACCTATTGGTCCTGCTTTGGGTCAACACGGGCTCAACATCCAAGACTTCTGCAAGAAGTTCAACGACGCTACCCAGGATCGCAAAGGCGAAACAGTACCAGTGGTGATCAATGTCTACGAGGATCGCTCGTTTACCTTTATTACAAAGGTTGCCCCGGCATCGGGACTCATTGCCAAAGCGGCTGGTATCTCAAAAGGCGCCGCTAACCCCCTCAAAGATAAAGTTGGCAAAATCACCAAAAAGCAATTGAAAGAAATTGCTGAAAAGAAACTGCCTGATCTGAATACCAAAGATATCGACGCCGCGATGAAGATTATTGCCGGTACAGCAAGACAGATGGGAGTGATGGTTGAAGGATAATTAGTTTATAAGTAATAAACGAACCCCCGCAAGGGGGTTTTTGTTTACAGCGAAGCATGTTATACTGCACACAAATTTGAAATCCAAATGACTAAGCCCAAAGTTCCAATCCATTATTAAAGCTTCAATGCCAAATTTTTTGAATTTAGAATTTTGGATTTGATTGGTCATTGGGATTTGGGCATTAGTCATTTACCAGCTTATATGTCTACAAAGAATCCCAACTGCCAATTTTTCGGCGTCTTCCCAGCCGTCAAAGACTACCTCCGCAAACACTTGTCTGGATTCCACCTGACCATTACAGAGAAAGAAATACTCTCAAGTGCTGATCTTGACCCAAAAACCGAAATTCTCGGTGTCTTCGTCGGCTCAAAAGTAGCCAAAAAAATCTTCGACGCACTCCCCCACCTTAAGCTCGTCGTTACGATGTCGACCGGCTTTGACCACATCGATCTTGCCGTCGCAAAAAAAAGAAAAATTCCGGTCTGCAATGTCCCAACCTATGGCGAAAACACCGTGGCTGAACACACAATGGCGCTTCTATTATCACTTTCGCGAAAACTTTTTCCTTCCGTAAAACGAGTCAAAGAGGGTGTTTTCAATTACGACGGTCTGCGAGGCTTTGATCTAAAGGCAAAAACACTTGGTGTCATTGGCACCGGCCACATTGGCGCGCACGTGATCCGCATGGCCAAAAGCTTTGAGATGAATGTGATCGCCTACGACCCATTTCCAAATAAAGCATTGGCCAGACAACTTGATTTTACGTATGTGCCATTTGCCAAACTTCTCTCTACGTCAGATGTAATTACCCTCCATGTGCCGCTTTTAAAAGAAACCACGCATCTCATTAACAAAACCAACGTAAAAAAAATAAAGCCGGGCGCTTATCTTATTAACACTGCCCGCGGCGGGCTTATCGAAACCGAAGCGCTGGTTTGGGCGATTGAAACTGGTCGCATTGCCGGCGCCGGCCTTGATGTGCTCGAAGAGGAAGAAGATCTCCAGTACCCGGACCATCTCGTCCGCGCCCACCACACGCCAGAACAAATTAAAACGGTCCTCATGGACAATCGCCTTATCGACCATCCCAATGTGATTATTACCCCGCACAATGCGTTCAATAGTCTAGAGGCCTTGCAAAGAATTATGGATACCACGATCGCCAACGTGAAAGCTTTTACGACTGAAAAAATTCAAAATGATGTAACGATGGTGAGGAAATAATCTTAACCGTACAGTTCGCTGTGCGTGCCAAGCAAATCAAAAAGTATTTTATTATCAGAAATACGATACAGTGCGCGCCAATCTCCAGTAATATTGATACTCCGATAACCGGCATACTTACCCTCCAGTTCATGATTGCGTAATAAAGGATGATAAAAATCCTCTTCGAATAAAGCCATCCGTTCTTTCACAGCTGTCTGTATCTTGTCGCTGACTTTGGCGTATTGTTTCAAAAATTTACTCGAATAATCAATCTGCAGCATATCCATGCTTGCTGATATCATCCAAAAATGCTATCGCATCTTTGGCATTCTTGAAGGAATGAAATCGACCAGCCTTATAATCTTCTTCAGATTCCTGAAGCGCCTTGGCCGTTGCTTCGTTTGGTATCTCAAGACCAATATCCAAACGTCGCTGGCGCACAAAATCACGGAGGAGTGCGTTAATGACTCCGCCTAAACTGAGGCCAAGTTCGGCTGCTAATTTCTGCGCCTTTTGTTTGGTGCTAACATCGGTTTTGACATTGACCACTGCGGTTTTCATAAATAAAAATTAATGACTAAAGTGTATACTAAGTATATATAACAATCTTATCCATGTCAATAGAAATTAAATGGCGCCCCCAACTCTCAGTCAGGGGCGCCATCGGCTAAAGATTGAGATCAAACAATGAAAATGACCGCCAACCGTTTCCGGCCGTCTTGTACCAATCCCGGTACCCTTTCTTGATGCCGGCAACGATCAGCGACGATACACCGCACCAATCGGCGGGCATTCCTCACCGCTTCGGCAACATCACGGCCATAAGCCGCGACACCACTCCAGCCGCGAGAAACAACCGCCACCAACACCCGACCGTCATCTTCATGATCAATCCCAATCCGCAGGGTTACCTTCGCCATCTTTCCACGCCCTCCTCTAGGCGTGGAAGTACGTACCCATAGGCCCTCCTTCCTCCTAAACTATAGGCCACTGTAAGGAATTATCCGGTAAATGTCAATGAACTTGACAAAGGCCGTGTCTTATGGCACCATAGCCTCATTAATTTTCTCTCTATGAACATGATTTTATTGGGCCTCGTCCTTATCGTCGTCCTCGTCATTGCCGGCAGCATTCGCATCGTTCAGCAAAATACGGTGTACGTGGTCGAATTTTTGGGGAAGTTCAATCGCATCATGAGCGCCGGATTGAATTTCAAAATTCCGCTGTTGGAAAGAATCGCGGAAAAAATTACCCTCCGCCAGCAAAATTTCTCCGCGCAAGGCTTGTACCCATCCAAAGATAAAGTGATTGTCGATTTTGCGACCAACCTAATTTACGCCGTCGATCCAACACCAGAGGGCGTCAAACGCTACACCTACTCGCTTTCCAACCGCAATCAATCCATCGCCGCAATTATTGAAAATTCTTTGCGTACATATATCGCCAAAGAAACCCACGAAGGAATTTTGGAGAAAAAAGAAGAATTGGCCATGCATATTCGTACCGATCTCGAAACGCAATTCGTTGAGTGGGGCATGAATATCGCGAGCTTTCAAATCACCAGTGTTACTTTCCCAGAGACAATTACCCGTGCCATGTCAGAGGTCGTTGCCTCCGAACAGTTGAAGAAGGCCGCCGAAAACAAAGGTGAGGCAATCAAAATTCAGGCCGTCAAAGAAGCGGAGGCAGAAAAAGAAAGAAAGCGTCTTCAGGGTGAAGGCATCGCCCTTGAGCGAGAAGCTATTGCCGCCGGGCTGAAACAGTCAATTTCCATTATCCGCGAAGCGACGAGCCAAAGCGCGTCAGAAATTCTGGCCATTCTCACGTTGACACAATACATGGATACACTAAAAGGCATTGGCATGACCGACAACAGCAAGGTACTGTTTCTAGATTCCAACATCAACAAATCAAATGAGTTGATCCAGCAACTGGTCTCTTCGTTTGAAGCTCAAAAAGATGCGCCAAAACGTGAAAGATAATTATTCATGTGGGATCCGCCCTGGGCGGAGCTATTACCACGTAAATAGAATCGTATGTCAAAAAGAATGGACGCGCTCAAAGCGATGGTAGACAAAAATAAAGTCTACACGATTGATGAGGCAATCGCGCTCGTCAAAAAAACTGGCACGGTAAAGTTCGATGCTTCGGTCGAAGTACATGCCAAGCTGGGGATTGACCCAAGCAAAGGCGAACAGCAAATTCGCGCCACCGCCGCGCTTCCTCATGGCACGGGCAGGAGTAAAACCATTGCCGCTTTTGTCGGGTCTGATGATGAAAAGGCCGCCAAAGAAGCGGGTGCTGATTTTGTCTACGGCGAAGCTGACATCAAAAAAATCAAAGACAGCGGCAAAATTGAATTTGAGATTGCCGTTGCCACTCCCGAGATGATGCCCAAACTAGCCGTGGCCGCCAAGGTCCTTGGTCCAAAGGGGCTCATGCCGAATCCCAAAACTGATACGGTTGGTAAGGATATTAAAAAACTCATTACCGAACTCAAAAAAGGCAAGGCGGCGTTCAAAAATGATGATACCGCCAATGTCCATCAAGCAATCAGCAAGGTCAGTTTCTCCGAAGTCCAGATCAAAGAAAACCTTACCGCCTTCCTTGACGCCCTCAAAAAAGCCAAACCTTCGTCCTCCAAGGGCACCTACATCCAATCGCTCTATCTCACCACCTCGATGGGGCCGAGCATAAAAATGGAAACTCCAACTTGACAAATTTTTTATTAGCGCTACCCCTCTCTTTAGAGAGGTAATTCTAGCGTGAGCTATTCTTCGCCCCGAATCTCAGGACCCAGCAAGGGGTTCTCTTCGTTGGCTACAAAAAGTGCTAAAATTATCACGGTGGTTCGAGGGCGGAGCGCGGCGAGCATCCTTACGAATCCACAGACCCAAATTTGCAAAGTTCCTTATGGTGGGATATCCTAAACGTAGCGCGAAGGCGTTTTGAAGGAAACCGACCATCTCCGCTTCGCTCCGGCGGAAAAATACTTTTATGCGCGCTCATAAATTCCAAAACCATGCTTCACAATCATCACATAAGAACTTGGTCTGGCTTCGTTTATAACACCTTTCCTGACCGATAGGGCAAGATTGCTTTTTGTATTTGCAACCCGCCCTATTGGGCGGGTTTTTTGTTTGTACGTATTAATTAACTTAACCATTGGAGAAAATATGAACTACATTAAACAACTCATCACAAAGAAAAATTTACTCTTCATCGCAATTTTTGCCGTAGCTGGATTCATCGCACTTCAAATTCCTGTGGCGCAATTGGAGGGATCAAGGGCAAAGTTCACTGTCTATGATGCCTTTGCGCCGGTAGCAGGTTCTTTCATCGGAAATGTATCTGGCGTTATTGCCGTTTTCCTTATGCAGTTTTTCAATTTTCTTGTTCATGGCGCACAAATTGATGATGTCGGAACAATTATCCGTTTCTTCCCAATGCTGTTTGCTGTAATGTACTTTGCAAAGAAAGGAAGGCTCAACTTTATCATCCCCATAGTCGCAATTATCGCATTCCTAGCGCATCCAATCGGACGCGAAGTTTGGTACTTTACGCTGTTTTGGATAATTCCGATCATTTCCTATTTCTTCCGTGACAAGTTTTTGTTCGCCCGTGCACTTGGCTCTACTTTTACCGCTCACGCGGTTGGTGGTGCTCTCTGGATTTGGGCTTTTGCGCTTCCCGCTTCGGTCTGGAACGGTTTAATTCTCGTTGTTGTAATAGAACGCCTTTTGTTCGCGCTTGGAATCAGTGGGTCATTTGTTGTGGTAAATAATCTTCTAGGTCTTTTG
>JBBTRO010000043.1:0-5590 GCA_038065155.1 Patescibacteria group bacterium | reverse complement strand
ACGCCCCGAATGACACGGAACGAGTCGCACGAGTGAAGTGCATGAGAGCGCAGCGGGGCCGAGCCCGAAGGCGAAGGAGTATATTTTTCTTCTTTTTTCCAATTCACCACAAATTAATAAAGGCAAATTTGATTTTTTTCCGCTTCATTTCTGGGCAGAGGGGCAGGGGTGAATGCTCAGAAGTACGCGTCCTCATTAGAAATATTATGCTTGCCCTTCTGTCTTAAGAACATAAAAATCATCGTCAGTTTCTTTACCTTCCCAATCTGGTCTACGCAAAGTAATGTAGCCCAATGATTGAATTAATTTTTCTGCCTGTTTACTCCATTCAGCCATTTCGGCTCTTCGACTCTCCAGCTCTTTTTTTTCCTCTGAAGAATACTCCATGGATATTTTTGCTACTCCATGGGGTTTAGGAACCTTAGATGGTTCCTCTCCTTCATAATTAAATAGCATAGTTCCTAGCGAAGGCCATTTTCTTGTAGCCTGCAATGGGCAGAGAATAGACGAATGGGGCAACCCTCTTACCATATTATCGAACTCCAGCATTTTGTCAGTTGGCTGGAGAAAATATGTATCTCTTGAATCTTTTTTTGATTTTGAAGATAAAACGTAACCAGATTGTTCGCTCTCTGGCTTTTTCCAACTATTAAAATCTCGATCAATTTTTCTTTTCATCCATTTAATATCATCTTCTGATATTAAATTCCCCCATTCTTTTGGCTTTGGATTTTTAGGCTCACCTTCCATAGTTATAAAATTATAATTTAATGCACTGGAATAATACTACAATTTTAAATATATTTTCAACTATCCCCCTAAAATTAATACAGAAAAAATCAAATTTGTTCAACTAAAATTGGTGAATTGGAAAAAAGAAGAAAAATATATTGTGTATAACGTGTCCGCATATCAGAAGTTGCGCCTTCGTTATCATACCAGACTTTCGGAATATTGCCAGTCTTCTTTGAAACCTCGAACCTTCATCTTACGAAGCGCAATTTGGGAGAACGAGGGCACGAGTGAACCTGATATGCGGTGTTCAACGACCCGAATGACACGGAGCGACTCAAGAAGAGCGGAGTGCATGAGAGCGCAGCGGGGCCGAGCCCGAAGGCGAAGGAGTCGGTTATAGTTTCTGATTTTTTCGATCAAAATTAATAACGGTTTGGGGGGCACCATTGATTTTTCCGTCGTTCGGTTTACCTCGAACTTTTAGAAATGGAATTTAGTAGAAATGAGAAAGCCCTCGACCAGCAACGCTTGTAATGCGCCGCCAGCCGAGGGCAATCCCCACACTCAATGTGCGATCTCGCGATCACGCGCCAGTGCCGGCCACGAGCGAACGGAGATGCTTGGCGAGCGGTTCGTTGCCGCTTGACGCGATGATCATCATGATGTCGTCGCGACCGATCACGCCGAGCTCCAGCGCCGCGAGAGTGCAGATCATCTCGTCTTCGAGCTCGGAAAAACCCGAGAACGAAAAGAAGAGACCGTTGTAGCACCGGATCGCACCGCCGTACTTGTGCTTCATCCGATCCGTGTCGCGTTCGTCGCGACTCTGCCAGCTTGAGACGTGTTCTGGATGAACACTCAGCCGAGCGGCCTTCTCGTTGGCGAAGTGGATGTACGTCAGGAAACGCTCCGCTGAGACCACGCCGATCGGAAAGCCGACGACGGGCACCGCTTCGGTATCCGCAACGTTCCAAGGAGTCTTGCGCCAGAGGGTAAACCATCCTCCGGTGCGCTTGGGGTCACGAGCCAGAGCCATCGGCCTGACAACGCTGATGACCATGGCCTCGATGATGTGAAACAGCTCTGTGCTTGCTTCACTGGGTGATGCAACTGCAAGATTCTCGCTCACGATTTCTCCTCATTTGAAAGGGTGGGAATTCTCTGGCCTCCTCCATGACCAGGTTTCTCATCTAACCATAAACGCTGCTAAAAGTCAATAGGAAAACCAATGGTGCCCCCCAAACACCAACCGAAAAAATCAGAAACTATAACCGATTTTGTTGAACTCTTCATATGCGAACTCGTAGAGTTTTTGTGTAAAATATGATACCATTTTGGTATCATATGTGCAATCAGAAAGGGGTATGAATACACCTCATTGGCGGCCGAGCCGGGATCCGATTCGGCTGTTGGAAGAAGAAATGAAAATCCACGGTTTGAGCCAGAATACCAAGCAAAGTTATTCATATTATATTCGGGATTGCTTGAGGTTCTCGAAAAAAAGTCCGCGTGATGTAAACGGTGGTGACATTCGAGCCTATCTGGCATACCTCACTGACCAGGGCAAGTCCCCGTCTACGGTCAATAGCGCGTACAGCGCCCTTCAATATTACTTCCAAAAAATTTTGCGGCGCAAATTTTTTGCCGATATTCCGAGACAAAAAGAGCCCAAAAGACTTCCTATTGTTTTATCAGCTGACGAAGTTGCGAGGCTCATAAATTCAATAGAAAATCCAAAACATCTGTGCATGATACAATTGCTCTATGGCGCAGGGTTGCGTGTCGGTGAATTGGTGCGACTGAAAATGAATCACTTTGATTTTGATCGGCATTGCATTCACATTCAGCGATCCAAGGGTGCTAAGGATCGAATTGTCATGCTTCCAGAAATACTACATGAAACGCTCCTGAACCAGCGCCGCCTGAAAGCGCCTGAGGACTTTTTGTTTACGAACGGCCACGGTGGCCGACTGCATGAGCGAACGGTACAAATGATTGTCGAGACAGCTGCAGCCAGGGCGAATATTCAAAAACCAATTTCACCTCACACGCTCCGCCATTCATTCGCGACTCATCTTCTGGAAAACGGAACTGACATCCGGTATATCCAGGAATTGCTTGGTCACGCCCGCATTGAAACAACGCAAATCTATACTCACGTCACAGCCCAAGCCGCGCGAAGCATTGTAAGTCCGCTGGATCGATGATCACGATCTTGAAAAATGCCTGCAGATATGGTATTGTCATATCTCTTGGTATGACAAAATCAGCTGAAAAAATTCTCCTTTCTGTCATAGAAAAACGACCTCAAACCAAGGCCGAATTTGATCGTGCGCGGACCGATATTTGTAGTGAGCTTGGGATTATGCAACCGCCGAATCGAGAATTGCTAGTGGCGTACAAAACACTTCTAGCGGGGAAAAAAATTGAGCAGGACAAATTGATCGAAGAACTTCTTATCAAAGCCGGTGTCCGGACACAATCGGGTATTGCAATTGTCACATCGCTTATCAAGCCGTACATGTGCCCGGGCAAGTGCGTGTACTGCCCGACAGAAGTCCGCATGCCAAAAAGTTACATTGCCACAGAGCCTGCCGCCGCGCGGGCGCTTCGACTGGATTTTAGTCCGTATGAACAAATGCGCCAGCGAATTTTGATGCTCGAAGGCAATGGCCACCCAACGGATAAAATTGAATTTATCGTGAAAGGCGGCACGTGGAATGCGTATCCGCTGAAGTATCAGTATTGGTTCATTCTCGAATCGTTCCGCGCTGCAAATGATACTGGCAATCAGCAATCAACAATTAGCAAACAATCAAAAGCTAACAGCTATAAGCTAACGGCTATAAGCTCTTTGACTGACCAATCCCCGCTTGAAGAATTGCAAGCGGCGCTTGAAATTGAACAGACGAAGAATGAAACCGCCGAGCACAGAATTATTGGGGTTACGCTTGAGACGCGGCCGGACGCGATTGCGCCGAAAACCATTTATCACATGCGTCTTCAAGGCTGCACCAGAATTGAATTGGGTCTTCAGGCGCCAGATGACGAAATCTTGAAACTCATCAAGCGTGGTCACACGGTCCAACAATTCCGAGACGCCACGCACCTCCTTCGCCAAGCCGGATTCAAAGTAGACTTGCACTTTATGCCCGATTTACCAGGAACCACTCCAGAGCATGATGTGGAAATGTACAAATCGCTTTTTTCTGACCCAGGACTCAAGCCTGACATGGTCAAAATTTATCCGAATACGGTCATCAAAACTGCAGAGTTGTATCAATGGTTCCTGGACGGCCGTTACAAACCGTACGGCGAAGAGGGGTTGTTTAATGCACTTTTGCAGATGAAACTTGCCACTCCACGATATTGCCGTATCTCTCGTTTGATTCGTGATATTCCCGAAACCGAAATCGAGGCTGGGAACAAAATTACCAACTTGCGCGAAGCGCTCGAGAAAGAACTGCATCGTCGCGGTCAAAAATGTGTCTGCCTTCGCTGTCGGGAAATTTCTCGTCAACAAAAAAACTTACGGCTTACGGCTTACGGCTTACGGCTTTTTACTGAACAATACGAAACGATTGGCGGTACAGAATATTTTTTAACGTTTGAAGATCCAGACCGGATTGCAGTGTATGGATTTTTACGACTGCGCATTCCCCGAACAAATTTCGCCTCGGCTCAATTTGTTACTCCTAACAAAAGCAGGAGTAACGAAATGAACGAAGTGAATTTCGTTAAAACGAAGGAACTGCAGAAACTCCTTCCTGAAATACAAAACTGCGCCTTTATCCGCGAACTCCATGTCTACGGCCAGCTCGTTGAAATCGGCGAACGCGAGAAGGGAGCCTCACAACACAAAGGGCTGGGACGGCAACTGGTTGAAGCGGCAGAAAACATTGCCAAAGAAAACGACTTCAAAAAACTCGCGATTATTTCTGGTGTTGGCGTGCGGGAGTATTATCGCAAGCTTGGCTATACGAAGATCGGTACATATATGATCAAGGATCTGCTATAGTAGAAATACAGGAGGATCCCTTGATGCAGACACGAGAAGACAACCGACTCTTGGTGTGGTCGACACGGCTCATAGTCGCCGTGATGGGACTTTTGGCGATTGGCGGATGGTACTGTGAGATGATGGCGCAAGCTATTATTTTTGGTTTTATCACCGCGATCGGCCTGCCCATCGTCATCTTTCATCCATCGGTCAGCAGCGTCCTCAAGGACGTTACTATCCGATGGCCGCCCTGGCGCCCACCCAAGTAGCCGGATTGAACGTCCCGCCGTGTCGGGACCGAAGTCTCCAGTTTGCCTACCGGCTCGCTGGAGACTTTTGCTTTTTTCTCTGCAAAAATGATATGATACGCACTGTTAAAACTTCTTCTGTTTTTATGGTGTAACAAGATACAATTCGATCGTACTCATTCTGAATCTAAACTTTTTTTACGTATGAACAAGCAACGCCTTGCGGAATTTGACCCCCAAATCATGGCCGCGATTGAACATGAATTGAAGCGCCAAGAGTCTGGCCTTGAAATGATCCCTTCCGAAAATTTTGTCTCTCTCGCCGTTCTTGAGGCGCTAGGGTCAGTACTCACGAATAAATACTCCGAAGGGTACATTGGAAAACGCTACTATGGTGGATGTGAATATATTGATGTCGTAGAAGGACTCGCCATTGATCGTGCCAAACAACTTTTTGGCGCCGAACACGTGAATGTGCAACCGCTCTCCGGCGCTCCCATGAATATCGCGGTGTATTTCGGACTTCTTGAGCCTGGCGACACTATCCTCGGAATGGATCTCTCTCACGGCGGGCACCTTACCCATGGCCATCCGGTGACGTACATGG
>JBBTRO010000042.1:0-2153 GCA_038065155.1 Patescibacteria group bacterium | reverse complement strand
TGCTCAGGTGCTAAGGTGATCAAGTGAAATATGCCCACACCTCAACTTCGTCCGGCCGGCAGTGTCCCGCCGCCGGAGGAAGACATTTGCCTGTTTGGCGAAACCAATTACAGCAATCAAATGCGGCGTTTTGGCATCAAGCTCGATGATCGCCGTCGACACATGTACATTATTGGTAAAACTGGTATGGGAAAAACGACCATGATGGAAAATATGGTACTCCACGATATTTATGCTGGCCACGGCGTCGGGGTAGTTGATCCACATGGGGATTTTGCCGAAAAAATTATCAATTACATTCCGCCAAAGCGCATAAATGATGTCGTGTATTTCAATCCGGCAGATGTAGCGAATCCGATCGGCTTTAATATTTTGGAGGTGAAAACCGATGAGCAAAAACACTTGATTGCTTCGGGACTCATGGGTGTATTCAAGAAAATTTGGCCGGATGTGTGGAGCGCTCGTATGGAATATATTTTGAATAATACGCTTTTGGCGCTTCTGGATTATCCGGGCTCAACGCTTCTTGGAATCAATCGTTTGCTTTCCGATAAAGTCTACCGTCGGCGAGTGATCAGTAAGCTCAAAGATCCCGTGATTAAAGCATTTTGGGAGCAGGAATTTGCCAGCTATTCCGAGCGCTATGCGCAAGAAGCCGTGTCTGCCATTCAAAACAAAATCGGACAGTTTCTTTCGGCGAGTGTGATACGGAACATGGTCGCGCAAGTGAAATCCACGATCGATGTTCGGCAAATTATGGATAGCAAGAAAATTTTTATCATGAATCTGTCCAAAGGACGCATCGGCGAAGACAACAGCCGGCTCCTGGGCGGCATGCTTATTACCAAAATTCAATTGGCGGCGATGGAGCGAGTGGATACACCAGAGCCGCAAAGGCAGGATTTTTTTCTGTATGTTGATGAGTTTCAAAATTTTGCCACACCAAGTTTTGCCAATATTTTATACGAAGCGCGAAAGTACCGTTTGAGTCTGGTGTTGGCGCATCAATACGTGAAACAGCTTGATGAAGTCGTGGCGGACGCGGTCTTTGGGAACGTAGGCACGATTGTGTCATTCCGGATTGGCGGATCGGATTCAGAAGTATTGGCCAAAGAATTTGCGCCTACGTTTACGGAAGAAGATATTGTAAATTTGCCCAAGATTCATATTTTTCTTAAGCTCATGATTGATGGCGTGGCTTCTCAGCCGTTTAGCGCCACGGGTATGCCGCCGATCGGCAAACCGACGGATAGCGCCGAAAAAGTTATCCGAGTCTCTCGTGAGCGCTATACGCAAGAGCGCGGCAAGGTGGAAGACAAGATAACGCGCTGGAGCGGAGTGGAAATGTTTGAAGAAGACGGTGAAGGAAATAAAATTTCCGGCGATGTCGGACAGCCGAAATCTTTGCCGGTAAAAACTCCGATTACGCCGATAGTGACTCCGAGGCCGCAAATAAGTCCACAATTTGCAGATAGTAAAAATAAAAGAAAAAGAAGACGTGGCGGTGGTGGCGGGGGCGGAGGGGGACAGCCCCAGGAAGGCAGGCATCCGATGTCAGTGTCCCTCAAACAGCTCCAGCCGCGAGATGCGATTACCAAAGGACCTGTGGCGCAGCCGCCTCCAGTAATTTCCCCAAACGGCTAAGTTATGCACAGCGCCGTTGCCTTGACAAAAGCGCCAAAGTATGCTATAGTGCTCGACAACAATACGTTGCTTTTATCTGCCTTTTTAAAGGCGTGACAGGTAAACGAGTTGGCCCCGCCATGGCGGGGAAAAAGGTCGATTATTAAAAACAAGTTTTTCGTATGGATCAACAAAACAGGCAGATGTATCCGGTGAATTTGCAATGTGCTGAGTGTGGCAAAGCGATTACCGAGCTCCCGTTCGAGCCGTCAGGTGATCGCCCAGTCTACTGCAGTGATTGCTTGCGCGCTCGTCGCGCCAGTCGCCCGTCAAACGGCGGTGGCATGAGTCGCGGTCCTCGCCAGATGTTCGCTGTCGATGTGGCCTGCGCGCAATGCGGTACCCGCATTACGCAGCTCCCATTCCAGCCATCAGGGGATCGTCCGATTTATTGCTTTGACTGCAATAAAAATCGCCGGATGAGCAACAGTTACTAGAACTAAGTTCGAGTAATACATCATCGCAAAACC
>JBBTRO010000041.1:0-13657 GCA_038065155.1 Patescibacteria group bacterium | reverse complement strand
ACGCGCAGTTTTGCTCGCAGGCCGACCCGTTCCAGGTCGTGCCCGCCGGGCAGTCCTCGCGGTCGAGGACGCCGTTGCCGTCGGCGTCGACGTCGCACGCGTCTCCCTTGGCGTCGCCGTCCGTGTCCGTCTGGTCGCTGTTCGCGTCCAGCGGACAGTTGTCCGGGTAGTTCTGAATGCCATCCCCATCCTCGTCCGGGGAATAGCCCTCCGCGTTGGCGCTGACCGACATGGCCAGCGCGACGATGCTCATAGTCAAGAAGCTACGCATTGTGTTTGTTCTCCTCTCTGCGTAGATAATGGGTCTTTGACTTTGGGTCACCATGACCCGCTGTCTAGGACCAGTCAAACTGGGTTAATTGTTGGCCCATAAAAGGCCTAAATTAACGCTTAAATTTAGCAAAAATTGGGTTTTTTGTCAAAGTAGAGATGCTCCGGGCGTTTGTTTTTCCTTCATTTTTTTGCTAAGATTAGGCAATCTAAATATGTGGATAACAGATATCTTATACAAACAAAAGAAGATTCTTGCCCTCTCCCCAATGGCTGACATGACCGATTCTGCTTTTTGTCAGATTGTCCGCAAGATCGGCGGAGCTGATATTGTATTTCGTGAGATGGTAAGTGCTGAAGCCCTGATTCGAGAAAATGCCAAGACACTCGGCATGACCGATTTTGTTCCAGTTGAACGGCCCATTGTTCAGCAGATTTTTGGCGCGGATCCGCTGACGATGGCTCGAGCCGCGGCCATTGTTATGGAACATGCGAATCCGGAGGGGATTGATATTAACATGGGGTGCCCGGTGTACAAGATTACGAGCAATTTCAATGGTTGTGCACTTATGAAAGAACCAGATCGCGCGGCGGCGATTATTCGGGAAATGAAAAAAGCGATCGGGAATACGCCGCTGTCAGTTAAGATTCGTTTGGGCTGGAGTGATCCGGATGATTTCAAAAAATTTATTCCGGTCATCGAAGATGCCGGCGCAGAACTCATTACCATTCATGGTCGTACCAAAGCGCAAGGCTACAGTGGCAAAAGCGATTGGGTGCGGATCGCTGAGGCAAAGAAAATTGCCCGCGTGCCAATTCTCGCCAATGGCGATATTCATGAGCCATTTCAGGTTGCGGAAGCCTTGCAAACTACCGGTGCGGACGGAGTCTTGATTGCGCGCGGGGCGCTGGGGAATCCGTGGTTTTTTCGACAAAGCGTCGAGCTTTGTCGCCCTGAGCCAGGTCGAAGGGAGCCAATATTAAATGTAGACTTGAGGGAAAGAATAAAAATTGTATTAGAACACGCAAGGTTGCATGTCTCGCAATATAGCGATAGGGGGATTGTTTCATTTCGAAAACATCTTTCCTGGTATTTCAAAACAAATAAAGTTGGTTTTGAGGTACCGGGAATAAAAAACATCCGCGAGCAGTTGGTGCGGGTAAATTCAATGCCAGAGCTGGAAGAAGTACTTCGTCTTTTCAAAGTGTAAAAGATGTGGTATCCTGCGAAGCAATCATGTCTTTCAGGGATCGTCTAATGGTAGGACAATGGACTCTGAATCCATTTATCTTGGTTCGAATCCAAGTCCCTGAGCAATGCTTACAACGATATAGACAAGACAATGGACTCGGCATGTCATTCGACATGCCGTTTTCATTTTCTCGTCGGCGAATGGCCGGTTTTCACTTCTTCACCATCCGAAAATCCATCTCCATCGCTGTCGTAGAGCCACAAAACCGTTCCATAGCGGAGCTCTTCGGCTTTGGTTAAGCCATCGTTATCGGCGTCAATCTCGTCGGAGTTTGAAAGTTGTTTCATCGTAAATATCGCCACGCGTTCGCCGAATCTGGTTCGGCCGAGGGGGAGAAAATCATGCGTGGCCGCAAGGAGAGTGTCGTAGGAATACCGAAAGTCTTGCCCATGGCGCGTGCCTGGTTCTTGCACGATAAATTGGGTTTTTTCGTCATCGTAACCGGCAATGACCACGGTGTGATAGTCTGGTCCGCCATTGCGAAAGTACGGGTTGCGTAGGGCTCGTCCATGCACCGGTATAATCACTGGCCGTCCAGCGTTCAGTTCGGTTTTTATATCTTCGAGCGTTGGATTTTTCACCACGCGCGCCTCCCAAGGAAAATAGCGGTTGATAGTATCAGCGATTTGAGCCGCGTTGGTGTCGCGGTGAAAACCGAATGTTTTCAGCTCAAATTTCACAATGCGTTGGATCATGTCTTTGGCATAGGCTTTGGAGGTTGATTTTCCCGCGTAAAAGGCGTCAACCATCGTGATCGTAGCTTCTTCGCAAGCATCAAACCACGGCTGGGTCCATACGCCATCCGGAGCCTGGGACGTAAATGGCACAGCTAGGGCCTTGGCCTGGACAATCTGCGGGAGGAAAAAAAATATTCCCAATAAGCAAAGTAAGTATTTCATGGGTTATTTTTATTGATGGTTCAGGCATTCACCACTTCTCCGCCGAGCAGCGCCGCCATTTCCTCGATGTCTGACTCGGTTCCGGCGCTCTCCTTGACGCCAATGTCAAGTTGTATAGAAGTGTTTAATAATTCTTGAAGAATGCCTTCGATTTTTCGTCGACAAGGCTTGTCTTCCAGTTTGTCTTTGTGGAATTGGTAAGGAACAGTGATACGAAGTGCTGTTCCTTCAACCCTCTGGATTTCAGCCATTTTGAGAATAAAGACGAGCGAGGGTGATAAAGTTTCCAGTTTTTTGGTGCATTCTTGCCAGGCCGTTTGGGCTTGCTCTACGGTGATGAGATGTTCTGGAGTGACAAGTTCTTTTACCCTTTCTAATATTGTCTTTTTCTCTTCACCCATGGCTCGGGTATCGGGCTCCTTTGGGGGATCAGTTTTTTTTGTTTCTATTGGGTTTTGATTTTTGACTTGAGCGCTGTCAATGTCTGATTTCTGATCTCCGACATCTGATATCTGATCATTGCACCACTCCACCGCCAATAGTTCTAGCGGCAACTCCGGGATCGGCGCGGATTTGATTTCCGCGCGGCGCTTGAGGGCAAGATCAATAAGCTCTACAAGTTTCTGTTTACCGACAGTTTTCCCGAAGTCAGCGAGCGCTTTGGTATCATCGGGGGATACATCGAGGCCAACTGAGGCGGACAAAGCGTCGTTCGTCACGCTTTTTATGAGAGCAATGCGCAAACATTCGATGAGATCATGAGCAAATTGGCTAAGGTTTAGGCCGGTGTCGGACACGGTATGGATAGCCCTGAGAGATGCCGTTTCATCACGAGCTTTGAGGCCGTCGAGGAAAACGCGAACATCTTCGATGTGGCCCGTGGGAAGGATAAGTGAGGCGGTCTCCGGAGTGATGTGTTTTTCGCCGGTCGCAGCCAGTTGATCGAGGAGGTTCACTGCGTCACGCGCACAGCCAGCGGAAACGCGAATGATTTTTTGCATGACCTCGGCCGATATGTGTACGCCCTCAGCTTCGGCAATGAGGTCTAGGTGCTGTTTGAGAGTATCAGCGGGGATTTTTTTGAAAGAAAAGCGCTGACAGCGGGAGATAATCGTGTCCGGCAATTTGTGAAGTTCGGTCGTAGCCAAAATAAATATCACGTGCGCGGGTGGCTCCTCCAAGGTCTTGAGGAGCGCGTTAAAAGCGCTCGTTGAGAGCATGTGCACTTCATCAATGATGAAAATTTTGTACGGTGATTGCGAGGGTTGAAAATTGACCGTATCAATGATATGTTCACGGACGTTGTCGACACCGGTGTTGCTCGCCGCGTCGATCTCGATCACTTCCATTGCGCGCGACTGGCTGATTGATTGACACGAATCACACGCATCGCACGGCTCGATTTGATCAGTTTGACGGCTCCGGCAATTGACCGCCTTGGCAAGTACCCGGGCAGTCGTCGTTTTTCCCACCCCACGGGGTCCGGAAAAAAGATAGGCATGAGCCACTTTGCCAAGGCGCACTTGGTTCATGAGCGTTTCGCGAATATGGTCTTGGCCAATGATTGTCGAAAATAGTTGAGGGCGATGTTTGTGGTACAATGCCATATTTGAAGGAATTTGGAATTTAGAATCTGGAATTTGGATTGAAATAGAATATTAGTTGGGATATAGTATATCGGGCAATAAATTTAATGTCTAGAGTATTTATATGACAAAACGAGCGTATCTTGCTGGCGGTATTGCTGCCGGAGTCATCATGGTGGGAATCGTTCTTTTTTCTATCTATGATACCCGTTGGGGAGGTACATATGAGATGAATTCGATCCAGGACGGACAGGGTGTAACTGCCGATGACGCTCCGGCGGCTGGTAAAGGTACGTCAGCGGCGCTCGCTGATGTGGTAAACCTGGCTGATTTTGCACCCTCGGCCAATATCCAAACCGCTCTCGCCAAGAATGGATTTGTGGTTGTGTCTGGGTATAACGACGAGTTTTTTTCTTTATACGAAAAAAATCGATACGCTCATCTATCGAATTTCATCACCACTGATTCGGTTCTGCATAATTATCATTTACTTTTCGATCATCTCCTCGAGCAATTGGAAAAAACGTCGCTCACGCAAACCCTGCGAGTTCTCAATCAAAAAATGCTCGCCGCATCTGCGGGTCACTACGAAGAAACGAAAGGGACAATCTGGGAAAACGCCGCCAAAAGAAATGTTGATTTTTTTACTGTGGGCAGTTCTCTCCTGGATCCACTTTTCGACCCTGCTATCATGAGCGAGGAGACGGAACAGGAGCTTCAGCTGAT
The DNA here is from genome assembly GCA_038065155.1 of Patescibacteria group bacterium. GTDB lineage: Bacteria > Patescibacteriota > Patescibacteriia > Magasanikbacterales > UBA922 > JAHFIC01. Next base: position 8,923 of record JBBTRO010000041.1, on the reverse strand, counting down.
TGCCGCCCATGCGGGGATTGCTGTTTCGCCGGTCATGAATCTTGGCGCCGTATCCGACCCCATCACGGCGGCAAAAGAAGATTATTCTCAATATATTCCCCGCGGGCATTATGACACGAGCGAAGAATTGCGCGCATACTTCAAGTCCATGATGTGGTACGGACGATTGACGTTTCGTTTTAAGGAAGATGATGAATTACGCTCGGCTCTCCTTATGACGCTTGCAATTCGAGAGAAAGAAAACTCATCTCTGTGGGATAAAATATACGAACCGACGAAATTTTTTGTCGGCATAAGCGATGACATCACCTATGAACAGCTTGGGGGTATTGTGAATGAGGTCTATGGCCCAGATGCGACGCTCCAAACAGTAATGGCGCGGCCTGAAGCGTTTGTTGATTTTGTGCGCCGGACAAAAGATTTGCCGCCGCCGCAAATCAATTCCATACCGATTTTTGCCGAAAATATCCAGCCAGATCGGGAAAACGAAATCAAGGGTTTTCGATTTATGGGCCAGCGCTTCACGGTGGATGCCAACATTTTTCAACGTCTGATTGATCGAGAAGTGCCAGGACGCATGCTACCCAAAGGTTTGGATATTGCGGCCGCTTTCGGATCCGATGAAGCGCTGAGTATTCTTACCGAGATGGGGGAGACGAACTATACCAAGTACACCAGTCAAATGGATAAACTGCGCGCGTATATTACTGGTTTTCCGGCATCACAGTGGACGGAGAATTTGTATTGGGGCTGGATGCATACTCTGCAGCCTCTGGCGCAAAAGAAAGGATCGTCATACCCCGAATTTATGAAAAGTGTGGCTTGGTCGCGCAAACAACTGAATACCTTCTTGGGGAGCTGGACTGAACTCAAGCATGATACGATTCTATACGCCAAACAAGTTTATGCTGAGATGGGTGGAAGCATAGAAGCTCCCGAGCGTGATGATCGCGGGTATGTCGAACCGGAGCCAGAACTCTATGCCCGTCTTGGCGCTTTGGTCAATGCTACACAGACCGGCCTTGAGACACTGGGTATCTTGCCGGAGGGTGAAAAGAAAAATTTGGCGATTATGGCTGAGTTGGTTTTGACTCTTGAAACCATTGCCAATAAAGAATTGAGCGGGATAAAGCTGACCGACGAAGAGTATGAATTTATCAGGTCCTATGGCGGACAGCTCGAGCATTTGTGGCTGGCAGTTAATAAAGAAGACGTGGACAAGAGTGGGCTGGATCAGCGTAACTTTTTGGATCAAAACCCGGCGGCGCTGGTCGCTGATGTCGCGACCGATCCAAATGGTCAAGTCCTTGAAGAAGCGACTGGTTTTATTTCCACCATCTATGTTCTCGTGCCGTGGGAAGGGGGAAAAAGAAAAATGATGAGTGGTGGTGTCTATTCATATTATGAATTTCCTTGGCCAATGTCAGATCGCTTGACCGATACAAAGTGGCGGGAAATTTTGCGATCCGGGGGAGAGCGGCCAAAATTTCCCGAATGGACAGGTGTTTTTATGGCACAGCCGTGAATATGAGGGTCTTTACTGGAATTGTGCTTGGCGTTATTTTGTTCGGTGGTGCAGGCTGTATTTCTCCTCAACAAGAAAGGGCCAAAGTTGATCCGCAATTTCTTCTTTTTAAACAAGAACGAATGGCGCATCTTGAATCGGCCGGACCAGAAGTGTCCGTGTTTGTGGCCGGCGATATCATGCTTTCGCGGCAAGTGGGGCAAAAGATGCGGCAACACGGATTTGATTATCCCTTTCGCCAGATTCGTGATTATGTGAAAGAGGTAGATATTGGCTTCGCCAACCTTGAGACCCCAATCACACCGGGTCGGGAAATTGAAAGTGGGGAGATGACATTTCGCGCGGATGTGGAGAGCGCTCAGGCGCTTCGCGAGAGTGGTTTTACGATTGTGTCCCTTGCCAACAACCATACGCCGAATTTTGGTGGCAAAGGACTGGCCGATACCATGCGGTATCTGGGTGATGCGGATATACTGTATGTTGGGGCAGGGCTCGACGAAACGACCGCTCATAAGCCTGTATTTATTGAGGATAAGGGAATTCGTTTTGCTTTTTTAGCCTACAATGATGACGATGTCGTGCCGGGGAGTTATGAAGCGAAAAAAAATCATCCGGGCACGGCTTTTATGGATCTAGAAAAGGCGGCTAAATCAGTTCAGGAAGCCAAGGCTCAGGCCGATATTGTCATTGTTTCGATGCATGCGGGGAATGAGTATGTATCCGAGCCAAACGAATCGCAAGTCGCGTTTGCTCATGCCGTGGTTGACGCTGGGGCAGACACAGTCATCGGGCATCATCCACACGTGGTACAAACGCTCGAACAATACAAAGGGAAATATATTTTCTACTCGCTGGGAAATTTTATTTTCGACCAGATGTGGTCGCAGGAAACGCGCGAAGGTTTGGCTCTCCAGCTTTTCTTTAAGAAAGACGGTTTCAGGCGAGGAGCCCTTCTCCCCATTCAGATCGATGATTTTTCTCAGCCGAAGTTTATGGAGGATGGTAAACAAATACAGCGGATTATTGATCGTCTGAAAATGACGCCAGAGGCGTTTGCACGCTTTCGCGTTGAATCGCCCATGGTTGATCTTAACCATAATGCGATTCCGGAAGCGTATGCTATCCAAACGGGACGATTCATTTTGACAGAAGAGGAGAGGATTCTGTGGTCTACACCAGAGACGTGGTGGGTTGATGATGTCGTCTTTGCCGACTCGACCAATGACGGGATTATCGATATCAATCTCTCGGTCTGGAAGGCGGGGAATTTCGGTTCTTCGAAGCCATTTTGGGTTGATGAGAATGACAAGACAATAAAAAATCATTTTTTTATTTTTAACGTTATGGAGGATGGACAGGTGCGGCCCGTTTGGCAGTCATCGAATCTTGAAGCGCCAAATTGTACCTTGGCGATTACTGATTATGATGGCGATGGCGACAATGAACTCCTCTCGGTCGAGGGTTCATATGGACGAAGGTGCGAGATCGAAGAAGGGCGGCTTAGTGTGTGGGAATGGAATGGCTGGGGGTTTTCTCTTGTGCAGAAATAGAGGCTGTGCTATACTGTGGATAACCTAAATTTATAACTTAAATCTTTAATCCCAACTCGTATGCCAAGGAAAGCCAATCCAGCGCTCCTCAAGCCGATGACTGTGTCGGCAGCGCTCGCCGCCGTCATCGGTCCGGGCCCACTACCCCGTGGACAGGTGATGAAGAAATTGTGGGAGTATATCAAAGCCAATAATTTGCAAAATCCCCAGAACAAGCGAAATATCATTGCTGACGCAAAGCTATTACCCATCTTTGGCGGGAAGAAAGAAGTCTCCATGTTCGAGATGACGAAGCTGGTTTCGGGACATCTTTCATAATACCAAGTTAGATAGATTCCAAAGGAGCCCCTCAGCGGGCTCCTTTAGTTATCACGAGGCAAAGTGACTTCATAGACGGAGAGTGTATTATTGCGATAGGCTCTCCGGAAATACTCTGGTTCCTCATCAAGAAACTTGCCAAATGTGGTCGTGGGTGTTCGGAGTGTGATGATGTAGGAGCTGTCAAAGACGGCGCGAATAGTCAGCGCGATGGCGAGAGTATTTTTATCGCCCGGCAACTCCGGGCACTTCAGCGCGTGGTTGCAATACTCGGCGCGGTAGGTAATATTGTACCAAAGCCAGTACATTTCGCGGTTGTATTCATAAAGAAATATTGGATCAAAACCCGACATGTAGCGATTGTGGGTGTTGAAAAAGAACAATCTAGGGAATATCCCCCAGTCGGGATGGAAAATGATCGATTGTTTCTCTGTCGCGGCCATCAAATAATCACTCGCCCCTTTGTAATCCGCCAGCTTGGCGTCTTTTTGATAAACTGTCCGAAGCGATAATAGGGCTGTATTCATTCTGCCGATACTCAAAAGAACGATCGCGGCAATGCTGATCGCGCGCAGAATTGGCCAAGCTACGACGGTGTCAATTTTTTTCACCATTTCTCTCCAGTATCCCTCTTTCGAGAGCGTGGTTATGGCCAGACCGGCAAACAGGCAGCCAAAGGGAGCCCAGTATTCGACGCCGCGCGGGATCATAACCCCAACCACGAACCAGATAGTGCTTATAAGGCAGAGCATCTGGAGTTCCCAGTTTATTTTTCTTTCTTTATACAGAAAGAAAAATATCGCGAGAGCGCTGATTTGAAAAAGAATCAGAAGCGCGTTGTTCCCAAGGATCATGAGTCCTGATTGCGGCATAATTTCTCGGCCGCTCGGCAAGTTTATTCCCTGAAGCTTGAGCCAACCTTGATCCCAAAATTGAACAAACATGAGAGAAAGGTAGTTTAAGGAGTGTGGAACGATAAGAATGCCGATCGCAAGGCCGAGTGATATGGCGATGAGTGGTTTCAGATTTATCGCTTCTTTTCTTCTCCAATCGACTAGGATGCTTACGAGGGCAATGCTTAAGCCCAAAGGCGCTAGATTGTAGTACAACGTGTAGAGTATCGTTAAGAGGGTCAGCCAAAGATAATTTTTGCGTCTGACGCATTCATACGTCAGCAGAAGAAAGGCGATTGACAAGACAAAGGGGCGCTCAAACAAGAGGCGGCTCGTAAAGGCCGCCGATGATATGCCAAGAAGAATGGTCCAGAGAAATGGACGCTGTATTTTGGCGCTTTTCGCCAGCCAAAAAAATACAGCGAATACAGCGGCGGCCTGGAGCGCGGATAGTATTTTTACGCCCCAGATAACGCCAAAAGCTTTGATCAGCTTGGCCGTAAGAAAGTGGGCGAGGAAATATGGATCAACCGGGGATTCGCTTAGGAAGTGATAAGCGATCCATGGTTCGGTAGCGCCCCACGCATTCCGCTCGGCGATAATAGCGCTCCACCGGGCGTGATAGTAGGGATCGTCGTTGGTTGTAAAATGAGGCAACGATGCGTGCCAAAGGAAGAAGATGGATAGAAAGATAAAAAATACACTTGTAGTTAAAAAAAAGTTTTTTACAGATGAATTCATAAAAATTCGAATACCTAAATTCGAAACTCGAAACAATACCTAAATTCAAAATTCGAATTTCAAAACATTTAAGATTTGTTTCGGATTTCGGATTTCGGATTTATTTATTAATTATATTATCTACCGTCCCCCAGCCCGCTTCTCCTTGTTGGGGGAGAAGAAGAATGACCTCGTCGCCAGCTTTGCCGTGATAAAATGTTACCGAGGCCGTAAGAATTCGGTAGTGTTTGTCGTTTGTCAGTACGGCCCATTGATTGTTGGCTGGGTCGCCGGTGAGTTCCCCGATCACGCGTTTGCGCGGCGCGGGGCCGATTTGTTTGAAAATAAATGAACCGCTTTTGGTTATAGTGAGCTTCATGCGGTCACCAGTTACCAGCTTTGATTTGCTCGCGTAGTTGGGGGGCACGGCGTACTCCTTGCCATCATCGCCTGTCATTTTTTCACCGGTAAATACTCCCTCTAGTACGCGCTCCGTGCCTTCTGCGATGGCGTTTGTTTGAGTCAAGGGGGCATTTGAAATAATTATTTGGCCATCAAGGACTCGGAGCATGGCATCAAGTTCTCCTTTCATGGCGTAGATGAGGCGTTTGAGTTCTGGTACTTGGACAACTGGTTCAGATGTAGGAAGAAAGGTTGAGACCCCACCCTGACCACTGCCTGCCGGCAGGCAGGCTCCCCCTACGAGGGGAGGGATTGAAATAGCCTGTTTGTCATCGCCAGTGGAATCAAGAGGCGGCAAATCACCGATAAACAGTTCATCGGCTTTTTGGTTAAGAATGTCGGAGAGAGAATTCATAAACATGGAAACTGGAAATTAGAAACTAGAAATTAGGGTACAATTAAACAATCCCGAGTTTCCAGTTTCAAGTTTCTAGTTTCTATAAGCTCGACTCAATCATATCATTCTTGCTCTCGCTCGCCGCGGCGCCGAGCTTGGTGCGCTCCAAAATTTCCGCTTCGATAATGCGACGATCTCGGCCGTATTTGAGTCGGGACAGCTCTTTTATGGCCGCGGCCAGTTCAGCGTTGCCCTTTTTGGGGGGATACATCATCATATTAAACGGCCTTGAGGCTGTATTGTCAATGAGGAGCTTGGTATAGGCAGTGTATTGTTCGACATTAATAAGGTCATAAGCGCCAAAGGTAGGGGCAAACTCCTTTTCTAGAACCTCGGCGTCGTCCGGGCCGATACGAAAGGAAACGATCGTACCGGCGTTGCCGAGGACCGCGTCTCGCACCGGACTTTTTCCTTTATCGTCCATGAGCTGTGCCATGTACTGGTGCGCCACAATCAAATCCAATTTGTATTTTCTGGCCTCGGACAAAATGGTGGAAATGGAGTCGGTAATGAAGTTTTGAAACTCATCGATATACAGGTAAAAATCTTTTCTTTGTTCTTCCGGTATATCAGCCCGACCAAGAGCCGCCATCTGTAATTTGGCCACAATAATGAGGCCTAAGAGTTTGGCGTTGACCTCGCCGGTCGTGCCTTTGGACAGGTTGACCAGGAGAATTTTTTGATTATCCATGATATCGCGAAAATCAAAACCGGATTGCTGCTGTCCCATGATATTGCGCATCATTTCATTTTCCACAAAGCGGCCGACTTTGGAGATCAAATACCCGAGCATCTCTGATTTATGAAAATCCGAAGTCTTCGCCATTTCTTTTTCCCAAAAAGCGCGAACAACTGGATCTTTTAATTTTTTTAAATAGATTTTTACGTAATCATCATCAGTAAACATGCGCGGAATATCGATGATGGTGCCTGGATCATTGATGTCGGCCATAAGAGTCAGCATCACGTTCCTCATGTTGTGCTCAAACATCGGGCCGATCATTTCTGGCGGAAAGAGTTTGTAAAAGATTGCGATCATTTCCTGGACCGCAAAGTCTTTTTGATCCGCGGTTTTCGCCTCGAGCATGTTGAGTCCGATCGGCCTCTCGACATCGGAGGGATTGAAAAGCACCACGTCATCGGCGCGCTCTTTGGGGATGTGTTCCAAAATATGTTCGACGAGGTCCCCGTGCGGATCAACCACGCCGACCCCGCGCCCCGCCTCTATGTCCTGGATAGCTACATTTTGAAGAAACACGGATTTTCCAACACCTGATTTACCGACCACATACAGGTGACGACGGCGATCGGCCTCTTTCATGTGTACTGGAAAGTCCTCGCCACGATACTTAACATGGCCAAGAAGAACCCCCTCTGTCGGCAGATTACTTGGCGGCGGCGCTTTTCGAGCCGAGAGCCATTTGATAAACGGCGCCTCGGTCGAGTGGAGCGGCAGGTGCCAGAGCGACGCGATTTCTTCGGTATTGAGGGTCAGTTTGCGCTTTTCATGGAAAGACCGATAGATAAATTCGCGGATCACTCTGGTTTGTCCGCGCGGGACAATCGCGCCAAAGCTATTGCCATAGCGATAAATATTGTATTGGGCAAAGGCGTGGATGAGATTGTCCAGATTTTGCCGCGCGAGACTTTCGTTGTCCGAAGAAGACAGGAGCCGGATAGTGACGTCAAAGCCGCCCTTGGAAATTTTTTCTTCAATGCCTTTGAGCATTTCCTTTTCTTTTTCCGATGGCTCGTATTGCTCTTTGGGCTTGTTTTTGTCATCCTTTTTGGCAGTTTCTTCGATCATCTTCCAGAATTGGTGAAAGAATCTTTTTACTGGGCCACGGTGGGCGACCATTTCGATGGATTCGCCTTTTTTGACGCCTCGGACAATGTGACCGCCGCGTCGGCGCCAGCGTTTGTGCGCCGGCCGGACGATGTATTGAACTGCGGCCGCGGAATTGCCTTCATGCATCTTGCCAAGGACATTTAGAATCGCGGCCATGGGGTCGGAATCCATGGTTTTGTACGTTTTAAACGGGAAGACATGCGGCCTGGTATCAATAATATACGCGCCTACGATCGCGCTATGTTCATAAAATATATTGTAATCAGTCATCTCTTCGATCTGCGCGTATGGGTATTGGGCGTGAAGCTGTTGTTCGATCAGTCCCTGCTGGTGTTTTGGGACGTCAATATAAAAAGAGATTAAATTATGGTACGAGACAAGTTCAAATGAGAAATAATCTGTCCGGCCTTTGAGCCAATGCCAGAGTCCGCGTTGGGGGTGAAGGCCGGCGATGGTCGAAAAGAAGGTTTCGGTAATCGCAGTTTCTTCCCGAATTTGATCCAGGCGATCTTCCTGGCGCGTGCTTTTGTCCCCTTCGGTTTTTCGTTCTTTGGGAACGAGAATCTGCAGTACCACCCGGCGAAAGGCCTTGACTTCTCGATATTTGTGGTGGAGAAATGAGCGTAACAAAACCAGCGCTCCAACAATAAAAAGAATGACCACCATCAGAATCATGAGCCAGAACATGGCTGGGTCGTTGAGGAAGCTCGCGGAGCCCGTAAAGGTGAGCTGCATATATCTAATGCCCATCTCGTTTTTTGAGCGCGATAATTTTATCCGCCTTTATTTTGGCTTCTTGTTCGAGATAGAAACGGTTAATGCCGGGCAGTAACATTAGCCACTCGAGCAGGAGTTGAAAAATTTTTTTGATCTTTACGTGCGTTTTGTTCAGCAGGTCTCGGATTTGATAGGCAGTCTGTTCCCCTTTGATTTTGAATTCTTGTTTTTTGATCATCGGCAGCGCCGTGTACGCTTCGGCCAGATTTTCTTCCATAATTTTTTCTACTCGAACCGAGAGAGCGTCGCGAACAGACAGCACAGCTGGCGTGGCCGGTTTTTGGCTTTTGAGCATGCTTTTTAGGCCGGATAAGGCTTTGCCAACGGTACCGCTATCTTGTTCTTCTGGCATCTCTTCCCTCGACTCTTCCGGCAGAGAAATTTTTTCCACGCCCGGCAGTGCCGCTTCTTTCGGCAGCGGCGCTTCAGTGG
>JBBTRO010000040.1:0-12613 GCA_038065155.1 Patescibacteria group bacterium | reverse complement strand
AATCGTTTTTACCGGCTTGTATTTGGTTGAAGTGTAATACTAAGTGAGTGCAACCATGAGACCAGTGACAGCCAAACCAATGAGTGCCGCTCCATAATAATTGGCGGCACTGAAATCAGCGTTATCACCAAACATTCTCAAAACCAGCGAGTAAAACCCAGCAGCCGAGAGCAGAGCAGAGGCAATGAGTCCTTTGTAAAGGGCTTTCATAATATTTTTGTCTCTGCCAAGCTTGATGAAAAAGGTACCAATAATTGAAGCAATAATGGATACTGCCCCAAGCGCTAATGGAAACAAAAGAACCGTTTCATTACCTGGCATAAGCAAGCTACCCAGGAGCATCGTAGCGATGGTCGTAACGACGTACGTCTCAAACAAATCCGCCGCCATACCGGCACAGTCGCCGACATTATCGCCGACGTTATCAGCGATCACGGCCGGGTTGCGCGGATCGTCTTCAGGAATACCAGCTTCAACTTTACCCACCAAGTCTGCACCCACGTCAGCGGCTTTGGTAAAAATGCCACCGCCCAGACGGGCAAAGATAGAAATAAGTGAGCCACCGAAACCAAGGCCGATCAGTGCTTGGACATCACGCGTCCAAAAGTAAAATCCAGCGGTGCCAAGAAGGGCTAAGCCAACGACCATAAACCCGGTGACTGACCCGCCCTGCACTGCCACTTTGAGCGCGTTGTCCATGCCGCCGCGAGCCGCCTCAGTTGTTCGCACATTGGCGCGGACCGAAACATTCATGCCAATATAGCCGGCCAACGCTGACAAAAATGCTCCCAGCAAAAATGCCACTGCTGTTGTCCAACCCAGACTTGGAATCATGCCGATCACGATAAATAAAATAATAGCAATAACAGCGATAGTGCGATATTGACGGTTAAGATAGGCCTTGGCGCCTTCTTGGATTGCCTTAGCAATTGACTGCATCTTTTCATTCCCGGCTGGCAGACGCATAATTTTTTTGCCCAGCCACCAGCTGTATATGATTGCCAGCGCCGCACTGCCGAGAATAAGCCATTCTGTGTTGGACATACCATTTGGAGAATTAAGACTAAGATTGAGGTTAAAGTATGGCTATAAGGATATATAAATATGGTGGAAAAAGCAAGGCTAAAAAATTCTAAGACCTAATTTCTAATTCCTAATAAAAATCCCAATGACAAAGCTCCAATGTCAAATCAAATCCCAAGTTCCAATATCAAATATTTGAATTTAGTCATTTGGAATTTATTTGACATTGGGATTTTGACATTCGGCATTTGCTTAGAAATTATTCTTTCTTCGCAAGAATAATATACCCTTGCGACTTTACCCATCGACCAATCGTAACCATCTCGATAAGCCCATAAAGTTCGACTACGGCAGTCGAATACGGATGAGTTTTCTTTTTGATCAAGCAAAGTGTACAATTGAGCGCACGAAGAAAGGTAAAATTCCTGTCATTGCGAGGAGCCGAAGCGACGAAGCAATCTTTCAACGCCGAAGATTGCTTCGCTCCCTTCGGGTCGCTCGCAATGACAGACTGCAGAGGCTCGTAAAATTCTTCCGGATGAAGCAAAAACGCAGGCCAAAAAACACTATACATTTTTTTTATCTCAAAGCCGCTATTGGCAATCAGTTGCTTGAGTTCTGATTTTGAATATAAAGAAATATGAAACTGCGCATGCGGATCGACATTGAGTCCGTGATTAAATAAGTATTTTCGAATCCAGGCGTGCTTGCCAAGTTTTGATTCGCTAAACATGGCCAGCACCCCGCCGGGCTTGCCCTGAGCCGAGTCGAAGGGCTTGAGGACTCGATTCAATTCTTTGAGCCAGGCAGGTACATCGGCCACATGACCCAAGACATCCGAGGTATAGATAGCGTCAAATGACGCATCAGGAAAAGGCAAGCTTTTACCATCGTACCACAGCACCTCTGCCACGACGCCATACTGTTTGATTTTCTTTTGCGCCAATTCGATCTGCAATTTCACTACATCCACACCGACAACATCAGCACCGCGGCCAAAAATTTTCTTGAGATCAATCACGCTCGCGCCTGTGCCGCACCCGACGTCGAGAATGCTAGGTACGTTTGTGCTCAGGTGCTCAGGTGCTAAAGTGCTCAGGTTACGTTTAATCCATCGATACAACAAAAATTTCTTCGGATAAAACAACAACTTTACCCAATCCTTCCACGCCACTCGATCACCCAAAAACACCGGGTTCGTGTCCCAGATCTCCACCCCTTCTTCGTTCACTTTTCCCCAGCCAAGAGTCATAGCTGTACTCCATTCTACCATCCACAACTTTGATTGGCCATCTTATCCACAGCCAAATATCCATTACGAAGAGAAAAGTATCAAATTGACAAAACACCCCAAACCTGATATCCTAGTGCCATTACATTAATTCACAACAGTCACTGACGATCCGACGTTGCGAGTATTGCGAACTATGGCTCAAATGAGAGAAAAAAATCAATTCTCTTTCATCCACACGGTGTTCCAAACAGGGCATAATTCTTCGTATACTCTAAATAATATTGCCTAATCTTCCTAGATCTGGCACGCGGATCTCAATGACCATTGAGCTCTGTTTTGTATGATCCTTATTACCGTTGCCATCGCTTTGGCGGGTACTGGGCTAGGCATTTTGGGTGGATACTTCCTCCGGAAACAAATCGCCCAGGCGCGAGCAAATAGCGTCGAGGCGATCGCAGAAAAAAAATTGATGGAGGCAAAAACAAAGGAGCAGGAATTTATCCTGCAGGCCAAAGAAAAAGCCATCAAAATTATCGACGAAGCCAAAAAAGAAGAAGAGGTGCGCCGCGTTGAGCTCCGACAGGTTCAGTCCCGATTGGAACAACGTGAAGGCATGTTTGACAAAAAACTTTTGGAATTCGAGGATGAAAAAACCAAACTTCAACAGGAACGAGAAGGGGTAAAAAACCTCAAAGACAAAGTCCAAGAAATCCAGCAGGAAACACTGCGCAAGCTTCAGGCTGTGGCCGCGCTCTCCATGGACGAAGCCAAAAACCTTCTTCTCACCAAAGTCGAGGATGACTGCCGGCACGATCTCATGGCCCGGATTATTAAATTTGAAAAAGATAATCACGAAGAACTGGAAAGCCGGGCGCAAGATATCATGGTCGGGTGCATGCAACGCACAGCCTCAAGCCATGCCGCGGAAACGACCTCCACCGTGGTCAATCTCGCGAGCGATGACATGAAGGGGCGCATCATCGGCAAAGAGGGCCGTAATATTAAAACGCTCGAAAAGCTTACGGGCTGTGAACTTATCATTGATGAAACACCTGATATCTTGCTCGTGTCTAGCTTCTCCCCGATTCGCCGCCGGGTGTGCCACCTGGCTCTGGAAAAACTTATGAAAGACGGCCGGATCCAGCCAGCCAAAATTGAAGAGTACGTGGAGGAAGCCAAAAAAGATTTGGCGATTGATATCAAAAAAGCCGGCGAAGAGGCGCTCCACAAAATGGGCATTATTGGCATGGATCCAAAACTTGTCTCGATTGTCGGACGCCTAAAATACCGTACCAGCTATGGCCAGAACGTACTCATGCACTGCTTGGAAGTTGGAACATTGGCCGCGCTTATGGCTGAGGAAGTCGGCGGTGTTGACGTGGCCAAAGCGCGCAAAGCCGGATTTTTCCATGATATTGGTAAGGCGGTAGACCACGAAACGCAAGGCTCGCACACGCAGATCGGCTATACGATCCTAAAGAAATTCAATCTTGACGAAGATATCGCGCAAGTGGCGCTGACCCACCACGATACCAATCCGCCGCTCCTTTTGACCAAGCTGGTGATGGCGGCCGACGCGATTTCGGCGTCTCGCGTGGGCGCACGCCGCGATACGTATGAGCAATATGTGGCACGACTCGAAGAACTCGAAAAAGTCGCCAAAGACTTCCCTGGCGTTGATAAAGTTTACGCGATTCAAGCTGGTCGCGAGATCCGGGTCTTTGTTAATCCAAACGAAGCGGATGATTATCAGGCCTTCAACCTGGCCAAAGATATCGCCCGTAAAATCGAGGGTGAACTGCAATACCCGGGTGAAATCAAAGTCAACGTCGTCCGCGAGACCCGCGCGATTGAATTTGCCCGTTGACAGGCGCTACGGTCTTGAGCTACACTAAACATTACCTTAATTCGTAACTTGCAAAGCTATGCAACACGTCAATACGGGAGTCAAGGTACTCCTGCCCCTCGCCGCAGTCCTAATTTTGGGCGCCGGCTGTCCAAATAAAGCGAAGTTGGACGCAAATACCGAGGCCACTGTTCAGGAAAACGGCAGTGGTGCAAAAAAGGCCATGGTCGAAATATCCAATCAAACTGTCGTTCGAGGCATTGTAGTTGTCCCCAAAGTCGTGAGTGTCGGTCCAGGCTGGCTGGTAATCCACGCCGATGCGGCTGGCAAACCCGGCGATGTCATTGGCCAGCAGTCAGTTCAAGCTGGAGAAAATGTGGCCATCAGCGTCCAAATTGACACTGCCAAAGCCACGCCAAAGCTATACGCGATGCTCCATGTCGATGCCGGCACCATTGGCACCTATGAATTCCCAGGTGAAGATGTACCAGCCGCCAATGACAGCGAGGTTGTCAATGTCGGCTTTGATGCCATGCTTGATCCAAACACCAGCTCGTCTACTGCCGCAGAGGGTAGCGCCGAAGCGAACGCGGAAGGTGGCACGGCCGTAAAGGTGGATGCAAAAGCCGATGTCAAAGCTGAGGTAAAGGTTGACGTCAACGCGACGGCATCAGTTAAATCATTCGATCTGACCGCAAAAAAATGGGCATTTGAACCAAGTACGATTACGGTCAACAAGGGAGATAAAGTAAAGCTCTCGATCAAGAGCGTAGACGTGACCCATGGCTTCTCCGTCCCTGACTTTGGCGTGAATCAAACACTCAAACCCGGAGAAACCACTGTCGTTGAATTCACCGCGGACAAGACAGGCACCTTTAGCTTCTTCTGCTCGGTCTTTTGCGGCGCTGGACACAGCGAGATGAATGGAACGTTGATTGTAAAGTAAATTACTTTTCCAAATAAAAAGATCCTCGAAAAACGAGGATCTTTTTGTTTAAGGAGGATTCTAGTTTTCAGTTTTCGAGTTTTCAGTTTTCAAAAATAATTGACCATTCGCATGTTTGAAAACTAAATACTCTTCTTACTTATCGAAGTGTTTTTCTATGAGTGCTCCTTTGATTTTTTATCTGGAGAAGAAACGCTCCCAAAAGTCCGCCTACAATTCCCAAAAATAGATCCAGCATTGTGTCTGCCTGTGAGGGCTGGGTGTGTTCTCCGAAAAATGTGTCTCGCAAAAATTCATGCCACTCCCAGGCAATCGCGATTGTCCCCACAAAAGCGGTCATGATGGCAATATACAAAAGCGGATGAACCTTGCCGTAGTAGCCTTTCCAGCGCAAATACTGAAATATCTCGTCCAGACTCTGGACAATCAAAAAGCCGCCCAAAAAATGCATCGGATTGTCAATCCACGGAAATTGATCGAGAACCGTCGTGGCTCGACTCAAAAATTCATTGAGAAGAAAAAGGATGAGTGGCCAAAAAAATATCCGCTTGAGCGACAGGGTTCGCGCCATACGCTATTCTCCATCGCCAAATATATCCCCCTTCGACGCGGCTTTGCGCTTACGGCTACGATTTTCCAGTTTGTCCGTGAGCGTGCCGACAATCATCTTTTCAACCAGCCGAGCGATCATACCGGAAATGCCCAAGAGCGATCCCGAGACATTGTCCACTTTGCCACGAATAAAATGCATCGCGTCGGCAATCAGTTCAAGCTTGTGAAGGAGGTGTTCGACCATGCGATTGACGTTCCTGAGCGTGGCTCCAGCTTGATACAAAAGCCAGCACAAAAAAATCGTGAACCAGAGGATGGAGAGGGATAAAACGATGTAAAGTAAATCTTGACTGGAGGAGAGCATATATGAAATTAAAAAATTACTTTAAACTACGAAATGCTATTGCCTAACAGATTTCGCTTTGACTCAATCTGTTACTCCTCTTGATTCTGTTTGGAGTAACGAAATGAACCGAAGTGAATTTCGTTGGCCAATTGAAGTATACCACAAAACTAACAAATGCCGAAATAATTTCCCTATTTCGTTATTACCTAATTTCAGCCCCAAACTGCTCCTGAAGTTTCTTTATAACCCGAGCGTGTACTGCGTCAACATCGGCCGCTGCCAATGTCTTCTCTCGTGATTCATAGACAATATGATACGCCATGCTCTTTTTATCGGTCGAAATATTCCCGCCGCTAAAAATATCAAAAAGAGTAACTTTGACAATAAGCGGATCAATCAGTTTCAGGGCTTTAACCACATCCGCATGCACAACGGTTTTGGAGACGACAAAGGCAATATCGCGCACTACCGCTGGAAAGGCTGGAATTGGAGCGTACGACGTTTTTTCTTTGAGATGCGGCAAGAGCGCAGTCAAGGCGATTTCGGCAATGGCTACGCGCGCGTCAATCCCCATACGCTTTGCCACTGTGGGATGAAGTTCGCCAATCGAGCCGACCTTTTGGCCGTCGAGAGTTACATAGGCGCTTCGGCCGGGATGATAAAGGGATCCGATGTCTAATGATTTTTCAAAATCAATTTCAATCCCAACTCGCGAGAGCGAGCCTTTCAGCGCTTGGGAAACAACAAAAAACGGCGTATTCACCCCCGATTCGGCATAGGCAAGAGCGAGCATGGTCGGCTGGTCCGGCAAGCTATCAACCAGCGTTTCGCCAAGATACGTCCGGCCAATTTCAAACAATTTCACTTTTGCGTACCGATGAAAGTTGCTTTCGACATTTTCGAGAAGTCCCCCTTTCAGCGTGCGGCGGAGTAGCGGCCGGTCTTTGGCAAGCGGATTGGCCAACTCCAGATGCGCACTCACTTCAAGCCCAAGTCGAGTAACCAAATCCGGTGACAGGAATGAATAGTTATAGACTTCGGTAAAGCCGTGTTCGTAGGCCAAAAATTCTCGAACCCTGTGTTCAAGCACCCGCAGTGGATTTGCTGGCGGCGGCGTGATCGGAAATGTCGGGAGTGTGGCTGGAATCTTGGCATAACCATAAATGCGCACAATTTCTTCCATCACGTCCTCGGGTATCGTCACGTCTTTGGCACGCCAAAGCGGTACGGTGACACGCAACACGTCTTTCTTTTTGCTGACATCGAAGCCGAGGCCCAAAAGTATGCTCAAAATTTCAGTAGCTGGAATGCTCACACCCAATTTCTTTTTGATATCTTCAAGCGCAAGATTGATGACTGCAGACTTTTTTAGCGGCACTTTTTTGTCAATGAGCGGAGAGGCGACGCGAGCGCCTGGCACTAATGCGAGTGTCAGCTCAATGGCCTTCTTCAGGGCCAACTCAGCTCGCTCTGGCGACAACCCCTTTTCAAACCGCGCCGAACTTTCGGAACGAAGTCCCAGTGTGGTAGAAGTTTTTCGAATCGATACCGGATCAAAATTGGCCGATTCAAAAATAATGGTTTTTGTCGCTTCCGTGACGCCGCTTTCCTCCCCGCCCATCACCCCTGCTATTGCCAATGGCTTTTCACGACCCGCAATCAACAGCATCCCTTTCGTCAGCGTATACTCCTTCCCATACAGCGCCTTCAACCGCTCACCGTCTTTAGCTCGCCGTACAACAATACTGTTTTCATGTTTTAATGCTTTTATGCTTTTATGTAAGCGATCAGCGTCAAACGCATGCATCGGCTGTCCAATTTCCACCATCACATAATTCGTAATATCAACCAGGTTATTAATGGGACGAATGCCAACGGCGCGGAGGCGTGTTTGCAACCAAACTGGAGATGGTTGAACCGTAATATTCTCAAGCGCAATTCCCATATACCTGGGACATAATTTTTTATCCTCCACATTGACCGTAAGTTTTACTCCCGTGCCTTTTGGTACGATTTTGGTTTGATAGGAACGGATGGACTTTTTTAAAAGCGTCGCCACCTCGCGTGCGATGCCATAATGCCCCCATAGGTCTGGCCGATGGGAAAGGGATTTATTATCAATTTCAAAAATGACATCGTCTAGGCAAAGCGCTGTGGCCAAAGGAAGACCCGCCTTCGTCAAGGCTACGGTGGACAAGTCAAGAATTTCTTTTTCTTCTTTCTTCGTAAACATCTCCAAAAGTCCAATCTCTTCTGAGGCGCAAATCATGCCTTCAGACGCAACGCCGCGAATTTCTACTGGCTTTAATTCTACCAAATCACCCTGTCCGTGCCATCGTACCTTGGCGCCAATCTGCGCCAACGCTACTTTCATCCCAGGACGCACATTGGAGCCACCACAAACAATGTTCAAAGTCTTTTTACCCACCTCAACCTGACAAACGTTTAATTTATCAGCATTCGAATGTTTCTCAACGCTCTTCACTACCCCAACTACAACCTTCTCTAATCCTTCACCAAAAACTTTTACACCCTCAACCTCAACTGTAGAGAGCGTCAAACGCTTCGCAATCTCCTGCGGCGCGATTTTTGAAATGTCAACAAATTCCTGAAGCCAATTTTTTGAAATCAACATATTTTCGTAATTTCGTAGTTTTCGCAGTTCGCATGTTTTAAAACTGTTCCAAAAATCTCATATCGCCACTTTGTAAATGCCGCACGTCTTCAATGCCGTACTTGAGCATTACTAATCGCGTCAGTCCAAGTCCAAAGGCAAAACCAGTATATTTTTTTGAATCAATACCGCCAGCTTTTAAAACATTGGGGTGGACCATGCCAGCGCCAAAAATTTCCATCCAGCCCGTGTGCTTACACACATGACAACCATCACCGTGACACAGAAAGCAAGTCACTTCCCCATTCACGCCCGGCTCGACAAATGGATAAAACTTTGGTCGCATACGAACTTCGGTCTTGTTGCCATAGAGACACTTGGCCACGGCTTCGAGCACACCCTTCATGTGGGCTACAGAAATAACCTTATCAACGGCCAGTCCCTCGAGCTGGTAAAAGGTATGCTCATGCCGCGCGTCAGTCGATTCATTGCGAAAACACCGACCAGGGACAATTGCTCGGAGTGGCGCGCCGTACTTTTTCAGACCCCGAATCTGCACCGGGGAGGTATGAGTGCGCATGAGCCAATCAGAGTGATTTTTAATATAAAAAGTGTCCTGAGAATCCCGAGCCGGGTGATTGAATCGATAATTGAGAGCCTCAAAATTATGGTAATCATCTTCGAGTTCCGGCCCATCAAGAACCATAAAACCCATGGACGTAAACAAATCTTCCAAGATGGCCTGAACCTGGCTGATCGGATGAATATGCCCTGGCTCTTTGGCGGGCAGGAGTGGTTGTGTTACGTCAATCGCTTCGCTCTCCGCAATATCCCCAAGCGTTTTGGCTTCGAGATCAGCGCGTTTGGCCGCAAGCTGGCTCATGAGTTCATTTTTGAGCTGATTAAGTTCCTGACCGCGTACTTTCCTTTCCTCCGGCGAGAGTGTGCCCAACTCTTTCATAAGTGCAGTAAAACTCCCCGACGCGCGGGAAAAATAGGTTTGTTCCAGCGCTTCAAGCGCCACAAGCTCGGATACTCTTTCAAGCTCGTCGGCAAATATCTGTTGGAGTTTGGTATATTCTTCTTTGTTTATCGGCATATGTGCATATCAACGCCTTGTTCCACCGCCGCCGTTGCCATCAAAATCATCATCCACGCCTTCTTTTCTTTTTCTTTCTTCTTCAACTTCCTCCCCAATAATCTCGTGGACCTCTTCATTCGCCAATCGCCAAAGAACTGGACCTACGGCGTTGGATGTTTCGTCATCCAATACGGTGCTGTAATCAGCGCGCAGACGGGAAAGGAGCTGGTTCAAGCAGGTTTCGTAGTTTGTAAACTCTCTTTTACCAATAAAAATAAAGGTTTCGCCAAGCAGTTTTTCTACGCCTGCCTTATTGCTTCGAAACCACACTTCCCCTTGTTGATCTCTTATTACCGTGATGAATTTATCTTTATACCCAGCAAAAATATCTTTACCCATAAAAGAATCTTACTACTATCTTACCAACCCGGCAACGTCCCGCCACGTTACAACCACGATCAGAATAATAAGCAGGACAAACCCAATCGTATGCGCCAACTGCTCGTATCGCATCGGCACTGGACGACGAAATATTTTTTCGATTATGACAAAGAGCGCTCGGCCGCCGTCGAGAGCTGGAATTGGAAGAATATTAATTGCTGCCAAGGAGAGTGAAATCATGGCGGTGACTTGGATGAGGTAAGAGAGTCCAAGTCGAGCCGAAGCGCCGACGACTGAGGCAATGCCGACCGGTCCGGAGACATCAAAGATAAGCCCATTCCCGAGGATTAAATTTTTGAGCAAGAGATAAAAAGAAATATAAATATTGACAAGACCAATGCCGGCCGCAGCAAACCCTTTGGGAATGGCGAGGTACCAAGGATACCGGACAATGGCCGCATCGCCCAAACGGACGCCAAGGCGAGGCATGTCTCCGCCACCGGCGAGGACGATCGGTTTGGCTGGCGGCAAATCCACTTCACTGCCACCGCGATCCACCGTCAAATTAAGCTCCTGATCAGGATGCCGTGACACATAGTCAATAAAATCAGCGGCGCTCTTCATCTCTTGTCCATCAATCGCGCTCACCTTGTCGCCAAATTGCACGCCAGCAAGCTCGGCCGGAGATCCTTTGACTACTTCTTCCACCACCACACTCGGCGGCGATACCAAGACCGCTCGCTCATCAACGCCTTCTGATACATCTGTCGGGAGTCCAATCATGAGCCCACCGGCAAAAAGCACGGCTGCCAGGAGAATGTTCATGGCCACTCCAGCGACAAGCACGATGATTCTCTTCCATGCCTTCTGCGCGCTAAAGCTATCAGACGCGGTTGCCTCATCGCCATTTTCACCCTTGATTTTGCAGAAACCACCGAGCGGAAGCCAGTTGAGAGAGTAGACCGTGGCAGGAAATTCTTCCGAAGTCCGATTCCTCACCCAAACAATTTTTTTCGTCACCGGATCTCGGTATACCCCAATCGCCCGTGGCGGAAAACCGATACCAAACTCGTAGACGCGCATGCCACTTTTTCTGGCGGCAATAAAATGACCCAGTTCGTGAACCGAGACAAGAATACTTAAAATGATTATGAAGAGGAGGAAGGTGAACATATACTCACCTGAGCACCTGAGCACTTTAGCACTCAAGCACAATTAAGTGTTGGGGTGCTCAGGTGTTCAGGTGCTGGGGTGCTTAGGTGAATTTGACCGCCACATTCTCGCGCTCTTTCGCGTCTGCAATTTCAAAAAAATCAAATGGCGTAAATTTGAGTAATTTGCCGAAGATGTTCGTCGGAAAAACCTCAAGCGCAGTATTGAAATCGCGCACGTTGCTGTTGTAAAAACGCCGTGATGCCTGTATTTTGTTTTCGGTATCAGACAATTCGTCCATAAGCTGAGCCATGTTTTGGTTGGCTTTGAGGTCTGGATAGGCCTCAAACGCCACACGCAAATTCCCCAGAAGTCCACCGAGTGTACTTTCTGCTTGAGCGAGCGCTTTGGTATCGCCGCTTTTTTCGGCTTGCAT
The DNA here is from genome assembly GCA_038065155.1 of Patescibacteria group bacterium. Taxonomy (GTDB): domain Bacteria; phylum Patescibacteriota; class Patescibacteriia; order Magasanikbacterales; family UBA922; genus JAHFIC01. Next base: position 1,002 of record JBBTRO010000040.1, on the reverse strand, counting down.
TGATCTGCTTCGAGCCGCAGTAATATTCTCTAGTAGGGTGCGTTCGTGCTGCATATAGCCCTTGACACTTTCGACCAAATTCGGAATCAAGTCATAGCGACGCTTGAGTTGTACATCAATATCACTCCAGGCTTCCTTTACTCGGTTGCGCAGTCGGATAAGACTGTTGTACAGGGCAATCAGAGCGAATACCACAACAGCAAGACCAATAAGAATGATCGTAGTCGTTTTCATAGACTTGAAATAAAAGGCTAAAAATGACATACTTAGTATACTGTAAATAGAAGTAAAGTCAATAAATATATATGTACAACCAAATTACTTCTAATAAACGAAAAACAATTCTCCTAATTGCCTTGTTTGGCGCGTTTGTTATTGGGGTGGGATATTTTCTCAATGTCTATTTTGATTATGGTTATGAATCCGTTGTCGCGGCGGTGGTGATTTCGGCACTTATGTCCCTAACGAGTTATTACCATGCCGACAAGCTAGCCCTGTGGTCCACCGGCGCTCGCGCGATCAAAAAAGAAGATAATCCTTACTTATACCGCATCGTGGAAAATCTGTGCATCGCGCAAGGGATCCCAGTGCCAAAAGTGCACATCATTGATTCCCCGGCGCTGAACGCCTTTGCCACTGGCAGAAATCCAGAGCACGCCTCGATCGCGGTGACGGCCGGCATTATGCAGGCGCTCGAAAATGAAGAACTCGAAGGTGTCATTGCTCACGAACTCTCGCATATTAAAAATTACGATATTTTGGTTATGACGATTGTGGTTGTGTTGGTGGGTACCGTTGCCCTCCTTGGTGATTTCTTTTTCCGAATGCGTTTCCTACACGGTGGTCGAGATCGCAATAACGGCGGTGGACAGCTTGGCGCCGTCCTCATGATTGTTGGCGTCATTTTCCTTATCCTCTCTCCCATCATTGCCGAACTCATCAAACTCGCGATCTCCCGCCGTCGCGAATTTCTCGCCGATGCTTCGGGTGCGCTTATCACCC
>JBBTRO010000039.1:0-2843 GCA_038065155.1 Patescibacteria group bacterium | reverse complement strand
CGTGGCTCGATTTGTCGTCCCGGATCAATAGTTCCCGACCCAGCTAATTTAGCAGATTCCAAGCCTGCTATTTCGTTTGTTCCGCGCGTTCGGTAAACAGCTGACTCTATTTCTCGACGGAGTACTCCAGGACGACCCACGATATTCATCCGTCGCCTTACACGGCCAGATGGAGCCTCTCGGCTGAATATTCGACTAAAACCATTTAAAGCATCTTGGAGTTGTAAAATGAGTTCCTGAGTAAGGAGCGGATCAGTTTCGATGGTAACACATGCCGCATTCACAAGTTCATTCATGGTTTTGTGCATTTCTATGAGAGAAGCAAGAACCGGCTCAGGTGCATCACGCTCAAGAAGCGTATTCCCAAGTTCGTTTGTCTGCTTCCCCAATGCATCCAAGCGTTCTTTCAATTTTCTAGCCATGAGTTCTTTTACCGCTTCTTTTTCTCCGGGACGATATTGTTCTGCCATAGGTAATAGTTAAATTCTTGGAGATTAAAATTATAGAACGCCATCGAGAACCGCGGCTCGCCGTCAACGACTTTAACACTACCACTCTTTCCACTTTTCTTCAATTGTCAAACAGGCGTGACAATTACTGTGGATAAATTTTTGACATTTCTGGAGTTGGATGTTCTTTCGGTGTATACTCTGATTTAGATTTTAACAAAAATTTTACTCCTAATATATATGTACCAGCGGTCTCGCGGCTATTTTTTGCTCAGCAGTGTTTTTATCGCTGCTTTTTTATTTATTTTCTCGAACTCAAACGTCTGGGCGCAAACAGAAGCCAGCGCTCCGGCCGAAGTTATTTTGGACGAGACTGTCACGCCAGAGGATCTGGGGGCACAGACCGCCCAAATCCTGCCGGACAGTCCGTGGCATATCCTGAAACGCGTCGGGTGGCAGATCCAGGAAGGACTCACATTTGATCCGGTAAAGGATGCCGAACTCAAACACGAGCACGCCATGCAGCAGCTTTCCGAAGTCCAGCAGTTGGTGGAAGAAAAAGGCATTGCCGGCATCGCGCCCGAGGTGATTGCCGCGGCGATTGGACGCAGCCAAAGATTGCTCGCCGAGGTGAGCGACGCGGGGACTGATTTGGGCGAGGAACGAAAAACTAATCCGGAAGCGATTGACGCCCTGATGGAGGACTTTGCTGATAAGCATATCAAAGAACAAAAAATACTTGATACTCTTCAAGACGATGTCATCGCGGCCGCAAAGGCCAGCTCTCAAGAAGACGCTGAACCCGTATCGCCGCAAGTCGAAAAGCTGATTTCAATCGTGTCGGAAAATAAAAACGAAATGAGCAAAAATTTTGCCGAAGTGCTGGGTAATGTGGAGCCGACGGCCGAGGACGCGAGCGAGCGCCTGACAAAAGCAATCGCCAAGCAAACCGGGTCAGATCTGAGAGATCTGAAACATTTGGCCATTTTGGCAAGCCTGGACACAGCCGCGCCAGAAAATATCAAAGCGGCGATCGCCCTAGCCAAAAAGAACACGGTTGAACAATTTGAAACGCGAGTAAAAAACGTGCCAGCGTCCTACCGCGCCGAACAGTTGAAACGCTACGTTGAACATACGGGCGGCGACGAAACCAGGCTCTTTTCACTGCTTGACGATATCCAACAAAATGCCAATGTACCGCAAGATATTCTTGACAAAATCGAAGAAGCTAAAGAATCGGTGGTGAAAAAATTTGCCCGCAAGCTGGACGACATCAACGACCCGGCGGTAAAAGTAGCCATTATCGATACCGGAGAGACGAACGATGCTGGTCGTGTCATTGTGCTCCAAGAATTCCGCAATCGACTAAGCCAAGACAGTCAAACTGGGAGAGACGTCGCGGCCGCGCATGATCAGGCGATCGCCGCGTTCAAAGCGCAATTTACCGACGCGACGTCGCAAACCAAAGGAGAATTGTTTACGGCGCTATCAAAAGAAATGACTGGAAAACCAACGCCAAAAACTTTTGCGCTACTGCGCGATCTTGAACAGGCAGTCAGGAACGATCCAACCAAAAGTGCATTCCTTGATTCCCTTGGGGCGCAGATGGGAAAAGAGGTGGAAGATCGCTATCGCCGCGAAGGCGACCGGTTCGCCTCACGCTACGCATCCCTTGACCCACAGGATATCGCCGCGGTGGAAACAGTGAATATTAATCAGGAACTCAAGGCAACGCTGATTAAGGAGAAAACTGATCGACTCTCCCAGTATATCCGGGATACCGAGCGGCCGGAAGATTTCGATCAGGTTTATGAACGTTTTGTAAACGCGCCACAGGTGGCTATCGACAGCATTAAAACCCATGATCCCGAATTCCAAAATGCCCTACAATTCAAGTGGCGCAAAATCGAACAACAACGGCTGGAAGAAGATCGCATCCGACAATTGGCTCGTTCGCAAATTGACTATGAAGAGCGGGAGCTTCGCCACCAGACCGAACGCGTTGAGCGGAAAGAAAACGATGAATTTTATCGAGCAATAAACGAAGTTGGGTGGGAAGATTTTGCCACGCGCCAAGATCTCTGGGAGGGGAAAATTCAAAAATCATACGACCGTCTCAACGAACGCTATGCCGAGCAAAAACAGCTGTTCGAGGCGCGGCTCCGAATTGATCCTTTTGGCTGTGACGAAACCTGTCAGGCGGTTCAAACGCAATTTTTGGATCAAGAAGTACGCCACCAGCGCGAAGCCTTGGGCGATGATCTCGAGCGCGAACGCAAAAATATTGAGGCTGAAAAGGCGCGGTATGAAAAAAATAATCCCCTCGCTCTCAAGTGCACAACGCCTGAAGCCTGTGAAGCATACTGCCGCGCCAATCCCCAAGTTGCCGGCTGT
>JBBTRO010000038.1:6538-10206 GCA_038065155.1 Patescibacteria group bacterium | reverse complement strand
ATGAGGACGATAAAAAGAGTTGACACCACGCCAATGACTGCGTTCCACAGTCCCTCTTCGGACTGCGCGGCGATAAATTTTTCGGCCACCGTTGACATGAGAAGCATTGGGAAAATCGCAAAGGACAAAGAAATTGTTGTCCCAAACCAAGCCAAGAGAGCCACCGGCACAATGAGAGAAATGCTTAAAAGCGCCAAGTTCAATCCAACTTTGGAAATATACAGAAGATGAGCGCGGTTTAAAACATATTTGACGAGACTGCTGACGGCGACGACAAAAAAGAAAATGGCCAGTCCAAATTTCACCCCGATCACAAAAAATGCCGCTGATGTCATGACCGGAGCGTAGACGCCAAACGTGGGCATGCCCAGCACTTGTCTAGCGAATACTGTCAATAGAACGATAAAAGGAATTATCAAAAGGAGGTAAATTACATTGGCTGGTGTACATCGAGCCATAAGCTCGGTCAAAAGCCGCCACAGGACATGCCACCAGGGGTTTGGGTCATGCGTACTTAATACTTGATAATGAATATCGGCGGTACGAAGCGTGGTCGTGACTGTATCATAGCCTTTGGCCACAACCAGGGTGGAAAGTGATTTTACTCCCGTCAGGAGCATGAGACGCGGTTGAATGATGGACACGGCCGGAGAAGCCACAAACCGTACTTGGGAAAACTCCCGATTCGTAATGGTGGCGTACACCAGGTTTTCCAGGCGGACTTTTTCCTCCGCGGGCAGACTCTGCCAATAGCGGACAAAGGCTTGGAGTCCCCGAGCCGATGGCGTGTGAAAAATCACCATATCGGCTGACAGGAGATCACTGCTATGTTCCGTGAACAGTTGCACCAACCGATCTTCACCCAGAAAAAAACTCTCTGAACTACCCGCTGACAGCACCAAGAGAAAATTACCCTCTTTTGCCGCCTGATTTTCGAGAGGGGCGACATCTTCACTGCGCGCTGTATCAGTTATTAGGATGATCTTTTTATCATACACAAAAATTTCCTTGCTCAATATCTTCTGCGTACCGCCACCGGTGCGCAATTCCAGCGTGACGGTTGAGGTACCGGTCTGATCAAAAGTATGAACTGTCTCTATCCCGCGCTCAAAGGCAGAAGGGTGGTCGCTAAAATTCCAAACATACATAAGGGACGATGTCGACGCCGACAAAGACGACACACTAGCTCGAAAAATCGCTTTACGACCCACCTGGACAACAGTGTCGCCGATAATGTGGGGTCCTTCTTCGGAGATAACATTCGTGTCAGGTAAAGCAAATTTCACTGAATCCTGGGCGAGTACGATCGGCGTCTGGAAAAAAAACACTGTCGATATGGCAAAAAAAGATAAAATATGAAAAAATGGTGACATAGTGGAAATTCTTAGTGTCTAATTCCTAAACTCCTTGTATCATACCGTACTGTACTGAAACTCTCAACTATGTCCACTGCAGAACCAATAATCGCAATCTATTTTTCCTCCCCGGGCGTCTTTGATTACCCCCTAAATCATGAAATTTACAAAAAAGCCTACTGGCTGCTCTGCCAAGAACTTACGGCGCGCGGCGGCGCGCCATATATTGTGCGCGCAGACAGCTATGACCAGCAGGGGTATTTTTCGCATAGCTGGCAATGGGACGGGCAGAGGCTTGTCGAGCACGTCAAGCCCATCCGCGCTAATGTGATCTTTAACCGCGACGATAAAAATACGATCCCGCGTATTACCGACTGCGCGATTATCAATGATCCCATCCTCGACGAACTGTGTCTGGACAAATTGGCGACTGCCAGGTTTTTTCCCGACACGTCGCCGCCGACGGAACCAGCCGAGTCGTTTGAACGATTTGCGGCGATCGCGGCCGCCTGGGGGCTTGAACCCGATGATCGAATCGTACTCAAAAAAAATTTTTTATCCGGTGGCCAGGGCATTCATGTCCTGCCGGTTCGATCAGTGCATACGGATCTGTACGCCGATTGGCGGGATGTGATGGTACAGACGTTTTGCGATTCGTCCGGCGGCATTCCAGGACTCGTCGACGGAACGCACGACCTGCGCGTGACACTGGTGGATCATGCGCCAATCACAACCATGCTCCGCACGCCAGCAACAGGCAAACTCTTGAGCAATGTCTCGCAGGGCGGAACAGAAAAGTGGCCGTCGCTTGCCGAAATTCCAAGCGAGGCTTTGGCTATGGCCACGGCGATTGATCGCAGGCTGGCTCATTTTGGGAATAGCATTTACTCGATCGACATGGTCAGTACTCCTTATGGATACAAGCTGATTGAACTAAATTCCCGCCCTGGATTCAGCGATCCGGACAAATTTCCAGAGGTAAAAAAATATGTGACCGCCGCGGCGGATTTGTTGGTGAAGGTGGGAAAAAGTTAGAAAATAGAAAATATAAGTTGTTGTAAAAAAAATTCTATTTTCTATTTACTATTTTCTACTTTCTAAATAGCTCTGCAAAATAATCATCGCCGCTTTTTCATCGCGGCTCGCGGCGCTACCTTCCATTCTGTCTGCTGCTGCCGAAGAAAATCTTTCATCAACAACGACTATCGGCAATCCGCTTTCAGCTTTCAGCTTTTCAACAAATTTCCGAACATTTTTTGTATTCTGATTTTCTTTCCCATCCAAACCAATCGGCAGTCCAACAACAACCTGTTCAATCTTCTCTTTTTTCATAAGATCAAACAATTCTGAAGTCTGAAGTCTGAAGTCTGAAGTCTGAATCACTCCGTACGGCAACACCACCCCGACCGCAGTGTCACACCAGGCCAGGCCAATGCGTTTGGTACCGTAATCAATTGCTAATAAGTTCATAAAAATGGTTACATTTTCCTCCCCTCGTAGGGGAGGTGGAGGAGGGGTTGCGCGTCGAAGCCTGATTATCTACATCCCATAAATTATTTTGTTTGTACCTTGTGCAAGGAATTAAAAAAATACTAACTAAAACATTCACTTTTGATTCTACTTTCAACCCCACCCTGCCCTCCCCTACGAGGGGAGGAAAATTTTTTATTCACCTGGTCTTCGCGTAACCACCACCGGCCCGTTTTCTGTAATAACAATAGTGTGTTCAAAATGCGCATTCAAACTTTTGTCGACCGGACAAATCGTCCACTGATCATCCAGTGTTTCGACTTCGTGAGTGCCAAGCGTAATCATGGGTTCAATCGCGATGACGACCCCTGGCTCAAGCACCCACTTCTCTTGCGCTTTGTCATAATAATTTGGTACCCGTGGCTCCTCGTGCACAGCGTGCCCCACGCCATGACCGACCAGATCGCGCACAATGCCGTAGTTGCCTTGTGATTTTACATAGGTCTCGACCGCTCTGCCAATGTCAGCCACCGTATTCCCCACTTTTGCCGCCCTGATACCAGCTTCCAGCGCCTCCTTCGTCACATTGAGCAACTTTTCGATCTCCTTGGGCACCTTTCCCACCGTAATCGTCACCGCCGTATCGGTAAAGTAGCCGCCAACGTGTTTGGAATTTGGAATTTGGAATTTGGAATTTGGATATTCCATTCCAATATCAATACTCACAATATCACCATTCTTGATTACTTTTTCCTTGGTCGCGATGCCATGAACCAGTTCGTGATTCACTGAAAAACAAACCACCGAAGGAAACGGTGGGTCACCCCGCCGTCCGCGATAGCC
>JBBTRO010000038.1:0-6528 GCA_038065155.1 Patescibacteria group bacterium | reverse complement strand
AACGCTGGTACTCCTCCGGCCGCGAGTATCAAGCGCTCGGCTTCGTTATCAATATCGAGGCCGGTAATCCCAGGCTTAACCATGGCCGCGAGTTTCTCCAAAATTTCTCCCATGAGCTTGCCACCTTCGGCGATGAGTTTGGTTTCGGCTGGTTGTTTGACGTAGGACATACTAGTGAAAAATCCTAATGCCTAATTTTCAATTCCCAAAACTTGTTCAATTTCTCTAGCTACCTCGGTAATACTTTTTTTGCCATCTACTTGTTTAAGAACTCCCGTAGTATTGTAATAGTCTGTAATGGAACGTAAGGCCGCATTACCCTGCTCAATAATCCGCCGTTTCATTGATTCTGTGTTGTCATCAGGTCGATCAGAGCCGCCCCTCAACCGTGATTCCATCCGCTGCCAAATCTCTTCGTCGGGAAGCGCGACTTCGATCGCCATCACCTCATTCTCCCAGCCGTGATCGGTAAAAAATTTTTGATAGACTCTCGCTTGTTCTAGAGACCGAATCGCCCCATCGAGCACCACTCCAATGCCCTGCTTTAGATGCTTTTCAATCGCCTGGAAAGCGACTTTGTAGACTAGTGCATCTGGAGCCAACTTTCCCACTTTCATTTGAGCGAGTTTGGTCTTATCTTCCGGATCCGCATGAGGATCAGCTTCCAAAGCCCGCAGAAGATCTCCGGTCGAGATGTGCGCATACCTATATTTTTGTGCGATGAGTTTTGCTTGCGTGCCTTTGCCAGATCCAGGAACGCCGAGGAGAATGATAATTTTTTTCATAATTTTTTATCAAAAAGATCTGCCACCGCTTCCATCACCGCATCGCGCTCAAACTTATTGATCTCATCTGGCACCATTGTCTGGAGAAGTTTGTAAATATGGCGCAGAGAAATTTTGCCGTCTCCCATACGTCGCTTCAAAATAGCTTCCCTAATTCTCTCAACCTTGTCTTGCTCCAAAATATGAATCCGCTCGTGGTTAACCACACGCTTCAAATCGTGCTCGCTTAGGTATTGTTCATGCGCTGAGTATTTGTCGGCTGGTGAACTAAAAAGGCCCATAAAGGAGAGAAATAATTACGCCAATACTATACCAGATACAAAACACCCCGTAAACCGGGGCGATGATACTAGACAAGTGCTCATGTGCTGGAGTGCTGAGGTGCTCAGGTGATTTACACATGATCGTACTCGTGCATCGTGAGCTGAGACTCGATCTGCTTGGCGGTTTCGATGGCGACGGAGACAACGATGAGAAGGCTCGTGCCGCCAATGACCAACGATTGCGTGCCGGTCACGCCTTGGACCACGAGCGGCAAGATCGCGATCGCACCCAAGAATAGAGCGCCCAAAAATACCAGCCGCTGCATGGTTTGTTGCAAATATTCTTCAGTTTGTTTCCCCGGTCGAATACCTGGAACAAACCCGCCTTGACGCTGGAGATTTTCGGCAATTTTTTGCGGCTGAAAAATAATCGCTGTGTAAAAATAGGTAAAACCAACGACTAAGAGAAAATAAAGAACGCCGTAAAATAGCTGATTTTGAAAGAGCGACATGACCCATTTGGCAAGCGCGCCGATTCTGCCGGCATTGTTTACAAAAAATTGCGCTGCCATCGTCGGGAACAAAATAATTGAGATCGCGAAAATAATTGGAATCACTCCAGCCATATTCACTCGGAGCGGCAGATGAGACTGGACATTGCCAAAGGTTCCGCGGCCGCGCATTTGCTTGGCATAAGTCACGGGGATATTTCGCTGACCTTCACTCATGATTACGACCGCGCCGACGGTAATAACAATAATCGCCGCATAGATGAGATAGGTGTACAAATCAGAGGGTGTGTAGTTTACAATCAGCGTCTGCAAGGTCTGGGGCAATGCCGATACAATGCCAGCAAAAATAATAAGCGACGTGCCGTTACCCACTTTTCGCTCGGTTATGAGTTCGCCAAGCCACATGAGAAACACTGTGCCGGCAGTGACAATGAGCATAATCGAAATCAATCGCACGGTTGTCAAATTGCCAAAAATACCCGCCTGGGATTGGTGCAATAATTTAATAAAACCAAAGGCTTGAAGCAGGGCAAGAGGAACTGTCGCCAGGCGCGTATACATATTGATCTTTTGCTGACCCGATTCCCCTTCTTTTGAAATCTCTTCCAACCGCGGCACGACCATGGTTAGGAGCTGAAAAATAATCGAAGCCGTAATGTACGGCGCCACCCCAAGCATGATCACTGAAAAATTGTTTATCGTGCCGCCGGAAAAAATATTCAGGAGTCCAAACAATTGATTGCCGGAAAGAAACGCGCGAAGCTGTGCAACATCAACACCCGGCACCGGAATATGGCCAACGAGCCGAAAGACCACCAGGAGGCCGATGACGACCAGGATATTGTTGCGAAGATCTCGAATGGCCCAAAGACGACGAAGCTTTTCCCACATACGAATTATGTTTAAACCACCACGTTTCCCCCAGCTTTGGCAATTGCGGCGATCGCCCCTTTGCTCGCCAAACAGCCCTTCAGTGTAATGCTCTTCGTCAGTTCTCCGGTTGAGAGAACTTTTACTTGATGGAGGGTATCAACGGCACCTTTCTCTCTGAGAAAGGCTACCGTCACGGTATCGCCGGGCGAGCAAATACGCTCTAAGGTGGCCAAAGAAACCACTGTGGGCTTGGGATACATACTCTTGAAGCCAGAAAGTTTCGGCACCTTTTGGAGCTCTCGTTTAAACGGGCGAATCGCCGTGCGGCTACGACCGCCGGTGCGAGCCCGCTGGCCTTTTGTCCCGCGACCGGCTGAGGTGCCCCGGCCGCTGCCGTGACCCCGACCCAAACGCCGGCTACTTTTACGTGATCCGGGAGTGGAGTGGATTGTGTTGGAAGCTAAAGACATACATTTGTACCTAATTTACTTTTTTATTCCCAAGACTACCTTTCTCGCCTTCTTCCGGTTCTGCCACCATAAGATCAATATCCGGAAGCGTTGGAGGCGCAACCACAATTGCCTCGGGAGCTAGGACAGCCGGTGCTTTTTGCCTGGTCGCTTTAAACTTTTGCAAAGCTAAAAACGCGGCCTTAAGATTCGTAATCTTGTTATTTGTCTTACTCAAAATTTTTGCCGACGCGTTGGGTACGCCAGCAAGTTCCAAAAGCACTCGAACCGAACTGCCGGCGATAATACCGGAGCCGCGCGGAGCGGGTTTGATCATAACTCGGCCAGCCTTGAACTTAGCTTCGACCCGATGCGGCACGGTTTCGTGAACAAAGGGAACGCGGATGAGATTTTTTTTCGCTTGGTGAAGTGCTTTATCCACTGCCAATTGAACGTCTTTCCCTTTGTCAATGCCAAAACCCACCCGTCCACGGCGATCCCCGATAACCAAGCATGCTCGAAAATTCATCTGCTTGCCGCCTTTGGTCACGCGAGTCACCCGAGATAAATCAATAATCTCTTGATCAAATTCAGGCTTTTCGCGATGCGGTCTACCGCCACCATGACGGGATCCGCCGCCTCTGCGCTGTGATTTTTCTTTAGAATTTTCCATAGGTCTTATTAAAATTTCAATCCGCCATCCCGCGCCCCTTCTGCCAAGGCTTTCACTCGTCCATGATATCGATATCCGCCGCGGTCAAAAACAATACTGGCGATACCCTTGGCCTTGGCTTTTTCGGCCAAAGCTAGACCCAAAAGATAGCTCTGGGCGACTTTTCCGCTTCGGTCATGCGCCGCGGTGGCTTTCTTGACATCAGTTTTGGTGTGCGCGGAAACAATAGTTTTGCCGTTTGTGTCATCGATGAGCTGGGCAAACATGCCTACCAGGCTCCGATGCACCGATAATCGCGGACGCATCGCTGTGCCGGACAGGTGCGTACGAATCCGGCGGTGACGGCGTTGTCGTTGGTTGTTTTTAGAATAAATCATATTATGCTGCTGATTTGGTCGCGGCCTTGCCTGCTTTGCGACGAATCACTTCATCTGTATATTTAATCCCTTTACCCTTATACGGCTCAGGTTTTTTGATATTGCGAATCGAGGCAGCCGTGTGTCCCAAAAGTTCAATATCACTGCTTTCTAGCGTAATGACATTTTTCTCGACTTTTGCTTGTACGCCTTCCGGCATCGAGAAGATTACCGAATGAGAAAAACCAACCTCAAATTTCAAATCTTTTCCTTGGAGCGCCACCTTATACCCAACGCCATTGATCTCAAGCTGTTTTTTGAAACCAACCGTGACGCCAGCCACCATATTTTTTATGTGAGCGCCATAGGTACCCCAAAGTGAACGCTCCTTTTTGTCTTCTTTTTTGGCAACATCGACAGTCACGGTGTTATCTGCAACCAAAACACTAACCCGCGGATCAACAGGGCGAGACAATATCCCCTTTGGCCCCGTCACCGAGACCGCGCCATCTTTTATAGCTACGGTAACACCGCTTGGGATCAAAATAGATTGTTTGCCAATTCTAGACATATGGAATTTAGTACACCGAACAAATAACCTCTCCGCCAATGCCAAGCTTTTTCGCTTCTTTATTGGTCATGAGTCCCTGTGAGGTGGAAAGGATCGCAATACCATAACCGTTTACTACCGTCGGTATTTCAGTGGCGCGGCGGTACATCCTGTACCCCGGCTTGCTTTCACGGGTAATGCCACGAATGGCTCCGACGCGTCCCACATATTTGAGCGTCAAAACCAAACGAGGCAGGCTGTCTTTGGAATTTTCCACTTGCACATCCTCCAAATAGCCTTCCTTTTTTAAAATTTCGGCGATCCGCAATTTTAACTTTGACAGCGGCATGTCGGCTGTCTTTTTGTTCGCGCGCTCCGCATTGCGAATACGGGTGAGCATGTCTGCAATTGGATCGGTCATCATAGAAAGTAATTACCAACTAGATTTTCGTACCCCCGGCAAACGACCAGCGTTCGCTAATTCGCGGAAACAAATACGACAGAGGCGAAACTTTCTCAAAAACCCCCGCTTCCGACCGCACTTCCAGCAACGACGAACCACCCGAGTCGGAAATTTCGGTTTGCGATTTGATTTTGCTTTTTGTCCTTGAGTGGCCATAAAATTATTTATCCCTAAACGGCATACCCATTGCCTGCAAAAGGGCCAAGCCGGCTTCTTTATTTTTTGCTGTCGTGACAATCGTCGCCTCCAAACCATAGAAGCGATCCGCCAAATCTGCCGTTACCTCCGGAAAGGCAATCTGCTCTTTGAGGCCAATCGTGTAATTCCCGGCGCGGTCCATGCCTTTTTTCGATAGTCCGCGAAAATCACGGACTCGAGGCAGAGTAATGTGGATAAATTTATACAAAAATTCATACATCCTGGGACCCCGAAGCGTCACCGACGCGCCAATCGGCATGCCCTGGCGAATCTTGAAATTAGAAATTGATTTTTTGGCTTTGGTCAAAACCGGCTTTTGCCCGGCAATGGCAGTGAGCGTCTTTTCAACATGTTCAATGAAAGCTTTATCCTTGGCCACCTTGCCATAACCAATATTAAGGACAACCTTGTGGATTCTCGGCACCTGCATGTCGGAAGTATACCCGAACTGTTTTTTGAGTGCTGGGACAATCTGTTCTTTGTATTGTGTGAGTAATGTTGGTGACATATCTACTAATCAATGACTGCGCCGCTTTTCTTGGCTACGCGCTTTTTCTCATTACCCTCGAACCTAAAGCCCACTCGAGTTGGTTGTTTACTCCCCGGATCAATAAGCATGACCTTGCTCGCATGAAGCGGGGCGGCGAGCTCGATTACCTGCCCCTTGTCTCCCTGCTTCTGACGACGCAGATGTTTCTTGCGCATATTAACGCCTTCCACCACCACGTAGCGCTGGTTGTTCTTTTTATTCACAAGTACCTGAATAACCTTCCCAGTCTTACCGCGATCTTTTCCAGACAGTACTTTTACATTGTCTCCAGTTTTGATTTTCATAATACTTCCGGTGCCAAAGAAAGAATTTTTTGAAATCCTTTGCCGCGCAACTCTCGGGCCACTGGCCCAAAAATACGCGTGCCCTTGGGTTCTTTTGTCTTCTTGTCAATAATCACCGCCGCATTTTCATCAAATCGAATATAGGTGCCATCCGGACGACGAGTTTCTTTGCGTGTCCGAACCAAGACGGCATGAACAACCTCTGATTTCTTGATCTGGCCGCGCGGGATCGCTTCTTTTACGGCACACGTAATGATATCGCCAATGCGGGCATAGCGCTTTTTGTAGCCGCCAAGAACCTTAATACACATGAGCTTTTTTGCCCCGGTATTGTCAGCGACTTGTAACATTGATCTGTGTTGAATCATATAATGTAGCTTCATCAGCCCCACTAGAAGCTATAAGCTATTTCACCACTTCGATTAATCTCCATCTTTTTGTTTTACTAATCGGTCTGCACTCTTCAAAAATAACCTCATTACCCACTTTTGCCAAGGCTTTCTCGTCATGAACCGGATAGATACTGGTCGTGTTATATTGATTGCGATATTTTTGATGCGACTTCACGGAGG
>JBBTRO010000037.1:0-9036 GCA_038065155.1 Patescibacteria group bacterium | reverse complement strand
AATTCTTGTGACGTCTGTAAAGGAAGCGGGGCAGAGCCTGGGAGCAAACTAAAATCCTGCCATGAGTGCAGTGGTTCAGGCCAGGTGCGCCGCGCGCAGCAGACGATTCTTGGTGTGATGCAAACGGTCGTGACTTGTAGGGCGTGCGCTGGCGTCGGCGAAACGGCTGAGAAAAAATGTCGTCATTGCGGCGGAGATGGGGCAGTTCGTAGTGAGTCAAAGTATACCGTGAAAATTCCAGCTGGCATTAGCGACGGTGAGTCAATCCGCTTGGGTGGTTATGGGGAAGGTGGTGGGGTGGGCACACAAGCAGGTGATTTGTATGTCACCGTCCACGTTAAGGATGACTCGCGCTTTACTCGTGATGGTTTTGATATTCACACCGAAGTCAAGATTTCTTATCCGCAAGCGGTCCTTGGTGATACGGTCATGGTCGAGACGATTGACGGTGAGAAAAAATTTGTGGTTCCCGAAGGCACAGAGTCAGGCGCGCAAATTCGCCTCAAAAATTTAGGCGTGCCCTATCTTCAGCGCTCTGGCCGCGGCGATCAGTATGTTCATGTGATTGTGGACGTGCCGAAGCGGGTGAGCCGAACGGCAAAAAAAATCTTGGAAGATTTAAAACGCGAGCTCTAGGGCTCGCGTTTAGTTTGTCATCATTGCTGATCCAAAATTTTGTTAACCTGGGCATCGGCTTCTTTATTATTATGTCGGAGGGTATGGCGCAGGCGGACTTTTTTGAATTTCTGCAATTCGTTCCAAGCGAGCACAAATAATTTTTGCAGAGTTGGCTCCTTCACCTTCCAGTTACCCGACAGTTGTTCAATCACCAATTTACTATCCGCAATACATTCAATCTCGGTCGCTCCCAGCGACTGAGCTTTCCTCAAACCCGAGATCACCGCCATATATTCCGCGTAGTTATTGGTTTGCTTGCCAAGATATTCACCGTAGGCGGTGAGTATAATTCCTTTTTCATCTTTAATCACCACGCCGAGGGCCGAGGGCCCGGGATTGTTGCGCGAACCACCGTCGGTGTGGAGGAATACTTTCATATTATTTGCAGGCTGTCTCTAGGAGCATTGCACACACCTGATAAGGATCCATATTGGCGGCCGGGCGGCGATCTTCCAGATAACCACAGCCCGCTTTGGCTGTAAAGATTGGAATGCGGATAGAGGCGCCCCGGTCAGAAACGCCATAGCGGAATTGGGTAATGCTACACGTTTCGTGTTTGCCGGTCAGACGCGCTTCATTGCCAGCGCCATAGACAGCGATATGCTTTTCATGAGCGGTCGACAAGGCTCGACAAGCAGTATCGACCGTCGTAAGACCGCCACTATCTCGCATGGCGCGGGTACTAAAGTTGGTGTGGGCTCCAGTCCCATTCCAATCTCCGGCCACTGGTTTGGGCGCGAGTGATATGTCAATGCCCATATCTTCGCCGAGTCGTAGTAGTAACCAGCGCGCAATCCACAATTCGTCGCCCACTCGTAGTGGCGGGACTGGACCAATTTGGAATTCCCATTGGCCAAGCATGACTTCGGCATTAACGCCGGCAATTTTTAGCCCGGCTTTGAGGCAGGCTTCCATATGCGCTTCGACCAAAGGGCGGCCACTCACCATCTCGGAGCCAACACCGCAATAAAAATCACCCTGAGGACGAGGATAACCATCGGCCGGCCAGCCAAGCGGTTTGCCATTTTTGATCATGGTGTATTCTTGTTCAATCCCAAACCAGGGCTCTTGTGGTGCGGTGCGAGTGGCTTCTTGTCTTAAGCGTGCTCGGGTATTACTTACATGCGGCATGCCTTCGGCTGTCAAAACTTCACACATGACCAAAATATGCTCGCCGCCGCGAATTGGGTCTGGGACAAAATGCACGGGCTGGAGCAAACAATCACTGGCATGTCCGACCGCTTGTTCAGTACTCGACCCATCAAATCCCCACACTGGTATATCCTCCAACCGACTAACCGCCCCTTCTAGAATCTTCGTCTTGGAACGCAACTTGGCCGTGGGTTTGCATCCATCCAGCCACAGGTACTCGGCTTTGATTCGCGACATAGCATGAAGATTAAGAATTATTTTTTTTAAGGTCTACGATGGTGAGTTGCAACTCACGATTTCCATTCCATTCATTCACATCAATTTCAAAGACCATGTCAACCGTATCGCCCTTTTTGAGCTCCTTACCCCAGTTTACACAATTGTCATTTTCTTGGCAAAGATTCCAGCCGATAAGTTTTCTGGTCCGAGGGGTGGTGTGATTTACCAGAATTCGCAAGTGCTTTCCATCCTTACCCACCGGCTCTGTTCCGATAATGGTCAGCCCATAAGCCACATACTTAGGTTTTTCGTTTGCCTGTCCAAATGGCTTGAATTTTTCCAAAATATCATAGAGATCCCAGTTAACTTCTTCCAGCTTCACCTCGGCATCAACGGAAACAAATGGAGTCTGATCCCGCCCAGCAGTCTTGGTTTGGAATTTTTTGATAAGAGCCGTCTTCATGGCTTCGAGCTGGTCTACGTCTTTGAGAGTAAAGCCGCACGCCATGGGATGGCCGCCAAATTTCAGAAAAAATTCCGGCATTTCTTGCATGGCTTCGATCATATTGAAACCGATGACGGACCGTCCCGAGCCGGTGATAGCCGCCCCTTGGCTCATCACGATGGTGGGCTTTTGGTAGCGTTCCTTTAACTTGCTGGCAATGAGACCGACAATACCAACTGGCCAGTCGCCAATAGCGAACAGGACCTCTTTGTGTTTCTGGTCAGCCTCAATTTGTTTTGTCGCTTCTTTGACAATATCCTCAGTTAATTTTTGGCGATCTTGATTGCTGTGGTTTAATGCAAATGCTAGGTCAATCGCTTCAATTGGACTCTCCGTTACCAGTAGATTGTAGGCGGCGTTGGCGTGGTTCATGCGGCCAGCGGCATTGATACGAGGGGCAATTTGAAAACCAATTGTATCGGCGTTCAATTCTTTTTTTGATGATCCATCTTCATGAATGAGCCTTGCCTCAAGGAGAAGTTTTTGCAGACCAACGCGGCGAGTTTTGTTGAGCACAATCAGCCCGTATTTCGTTAGGGTCCGCGATTCACCCAAGAGTGGTACCATATCGGCGACCGAGGCAATGGCGACCATATCAAGAAGCCATTTTTCAAATGCTTCGTGCCGTTCACCGTTTGGAAGGAGTTCATTGGTTTCATGGTGTTTGCGGATAATTGCCTGTGCCAGCTTAAAAGCAACTCCGCCGCCAGCGAGTGTTTTGTCGGGGTAAGTTTCGCCATCAACCTTTGGGTGAATGATGGCAAACGCTGGTGGGAGTTTGGCGGGGATCGAATGATGGTCTGTCACTATCACATCAATCCCTTGATGGTTTGCTTTCTCGATTTCTTGTCCATTTGAAATTCCGCAATCACAGGTGATAATCACACTTGTCCCCTGGCTTTTCAGAAGGTCGACTGTCTTGGCGTTTAATCCATACCCATCTGTTTCGCGGTGGGGGAGAAAGACATCATGCTCTATACCAAGCGTTCTGAAAAGTGTTGATAGAATGACAGACGCCGACACGCCATCGGCGTCGTAATCGCCATGAATAGTAATTTTTTCCTTTTTTTCTTGTGCCAAAAAAATACGGTCCACGGCTTTTGTCATGTCTCGAAACAAAAACGGATCATGAACATGAACAGAGTAGTCAGGATTCAAAAATTCATCAATCGCTCCCTGCGTCGTTATCCCGCGCTGGTACAACAAACGAGCCACCAGCGGCGGAAGCTCGGGGTGCTCCTCATAAAAAGATTGTGGGGCGTCGGGAAGGAGACGCCAGACCTTATTCATAAATTACCGCTTCAACACTGCCAAATACGCCTCGGTCGGGATATCGACCTTGCCATGGCCGCGAGCTAACATTTGTTTTTTTCCTTTCTTTTGGCGATCCAGGAGTTTGTTTTTTCGCGTTACGTCGCCGCCGGACATTTTGGCCAGTACATCTTTGCGGAGTGCGGAGAGTCGTTCGGACGCTACGATTTTACCGCCAATCGCCGCTTGAATTTTCAAGACAAACTGTTGTTTGGGAAGCGTATCTTTGAGCGACTCGACAATTTTTTTGCCGACTTGATGCGCGTCGTCGCGCCAGACCAATGTGGCGAGTGCTTCTTCCGCTTCTTCAGCGATGAGAATATCAAGTTTCACCACGTCAGTTAGTTCATAGCGTTTGAGTTCGTAGTTGAGTGAGGCATAGCCGCTAGTCACAGTTTTGAGCTTATCATAAAAATCAGTAATGAGCGACGCCAAAGGCATTTCGTAGTGCAAAATTGCGCGACGGCCAGAGCCAACACTTAAGTATTCAGTCGTAACATACCGTCCTTTTCTCTCGGCCACCAGCGCCATGACATTGCCGATAAATTGATCTGGTGTGATGATGTCCACTGTCATCCACGGTTCTTCAATATGTTCAATTTTTTGCACATCCGGCAGATCCTGAGGGCTTTTTATGGTCATGTCACTCCCATCAGTTTTGAAAATATGGTAGGCGACACTCGGTACAGTCGCGATAATTTCAACACCGAATTCACGCTTTAGGCGTTCTTGAAAAATATCCAGGTGGAGCATGCCAAGGAAACCACAGCGAAAGCCAAATCCTAACGCTTGAGAATGTTCCGGCTCATAGATAAGAGATGAATCTGAGAGTTTTAATTTATCCATCCCATCGCGGAGTTCCGAATACGCATCGCCTTCTTTTGGAAAAATCCCGGCAAAGACCATTGGTTTGACTTCTTTGTAGCCTGGCAATGGCTCTGTGGCAGGCTGTTTGGTGAGAGTAATTGTATCACCAACCCGAACTTCTCCGAGCTCTTTCATGCCGGTAACGACAAAACCAATGTGTCCAGTTTCAAGAATTCCATCCGATACAAGAGCCGGTGAAAAGTGCCCGATATCAAGCACTTCTGCCTCTGCCCTGGTTCGCATAAAGGTAATCCGATCACTCTTTTTGAGACTTCCGTCCATCATGCGCACTGCGGCCACGACGCCGCGATAATCATCGTAGGATGAATCGAAAATCAAAGCCCTCGTCTTCGTCCCGACTTGATCGGGACTACGCCGAGCAAGCTGGGCAGGAGAAGGTACACGCGCAATTACAGCCTCAAGCAATTCTGGTACCCCTTGTCCAGTTTTTCCAGAACAATGCAGAATTTCTTCCGGCTTACAGCCGAGGAGATGAATTAGCTCTTCGGTGGATTTGGCGATATCTGCATTCGGTAAATCAATTTTGTTGAGGACCGGAATGATAGTGAGATTTTGTTCAATCGCAAGGTACAGATTCGCAATCGTTTGCGCTTGTACACCCTGGGATGCATCCACAAGGAGGATTGCACCTTCGACAGCAGCGAGCGATCGTGATACTTCGTAGGTGAAGTCAACATGACCAGGGGTATCAATCAGGTTCAAGGTGTGTCCTGCATAGGTCATCCGGACTGGCTGGAGCTTGATCGTAATGCCGCGTTCCTGTTCTAGTTCCATCTGATCCAACAGTTGATCCCGCATTTTACGCTTCTCAACGGTACCAGTAATTTCCAAAAATCGATCCGCAAGGGTCGATTTTCCATGGTCGATGTGAGCAATAATGCAGAAATTTCGAATGTTCTTCATAGTTGACTTTTAGCTATCTTTGCCATAAGCTTACCCTATTCCCTATAATAAGAAAAGCCCGTCGTGAGCGGGTTTTACACTTCCGTTATCTCCGGTTTGACCGTACGGAAATTCAGCCAGCGTTTTTTCAAACTGGCTTTCAATTCCAAGAGTTCTTCTGTTTTCAAAAAATAGGCGATCAGGATGTATGCCACCAAACCAAGAGTCCCCGCAACTCCCCCTTGGGTGGCAATACCCCAGAATTTATTCATGTTTACAAGCGCGGCGATGGGTTCTTTTAGCGATTGGATCGCGACTCCCATGATTAAGGAGGCCAGAGAGATTTTATAAAATAGATGGAGAAATTTGAGCTCTTGTAGTGAGCCTAAAGAACGTCGGAGAAGTAGCCATAGTAGTATCAGCTGTACCATCATGGCCAGTGAAAAGGCTAAAGCCAGGCCAAGAATGTGCAATCGTTCCCGCAAGAGAATGCTGGCTACCAGATTAACTCCCTCCGCAATCAGTCCAACAAAAAATGGGGTCCAGGTATTGTGAAGCGCGTAAAAGGTTCGAACGAGAAGCGGAATCAGGCATTGGGCCAAGAGGGAAATGGAGAAAAAGGCTAGGGTATTTGCAGTCGTAATCGTCGCTGTCCAATCAAATTCACCGCTGCCAAGAGCGACCCGCACAATTTGCGCCCGTAAGAGGAGAAAAATAACCATAAACGGGGTGATAAAGAAAAGAATCTGGCGTGCAGTGCGGCCAATCGTCTCGATGAGTTCGTCGGGTTTTTTGTTTGCCGCTAAACTCGATAGGGTAGGAAAGGCGGCAATTGCAAAGGAGATGCCGACGAGGCCGATGGGAAATGATTGAAGATTATTGGCCAGGTTGAAAACGGTAATACTCCCAATCGGCAGTGTGGAAGCGAGGATGGTGACAACGACCAGGTTTATTTGGGTGGTAGCCAAGCCAAGCGTTCGGGGGATCATTGCCAAAAGAATTTGGCGTACGGGCCGGTCATTGAGCTTTAATCGCGGCCGATACCGGAAGCCCAATTGGAACAATAGGGGAAGTTGGATCAGCAGATGGAGAGACGCTCCGAGAATAACTCCCCACGCCAGGCCGGCAATACCGAGCATTGGCACAAAAAAAATCGCTCCCAAAATAATTCCAATATTGTAGAGAATGGGGGAAAGCGAATAGAAAAAAAAGGCCTTAACGGACTGGAGCACACTCCCCGCGATTCCCGATAGTCCCAGGATGATGGGGCTGAGGAGGAGGACACGGGTCAGAATTGTAGTCTGATTCATTTTTTCCAGAGAAAAGCCAGGCACCAGGTACGGCATGATGAAGGGGGCAAGAAACCAGAGTATCCCGCAGATGCCAAGAATACTCAATCCTAGGATAGTAATGATGCTTCGCGTCACTTCCCAAGCCCGCTCCTTGTCTTTTTCGTATAGGGCAGTGAACACTGGGATAAAGCCGGCCGCGAGGGCTCCAACAATCAAAAGATTGTAAATAAAATCCGGAATTCGAAAGGCAGCGTAGTAGACATCCAGGGTGTGGCCAGCGCCAAACAAATGTGTAAGCACGCGATCGCGAACCAAACCAACCATCCGGCTCAAACCGGAAGTCAAGGCTAAGAGAATCGCCGCACTCGTAATGGAGTGGGAGGTTTTTGTTAAGAATGATATCATGATCAGTTTGTTTTGCTCGGGAGAATTACCATGAGAGTGGCTCTATCTGTTGACGGCGTGGTCTTGTTGTCTCGAATGATGAACTGTCCGTTTACGTCGCCTTTGGAAAAGTTTATCCGGTATGGAGCGCCGCTGTCGCGCTCAAAGTCGATCGAGGTAATAAAAAAGTTTTTTTGCAGCGCAGTATTGTAGTAATCAATAAGAAATTCAGGTTTTGCCGACAGTTCCCGCCATTCTACCTGAATGTCAGTCCGCGCTTTATCTTGGATAGGCAAACGAACAAAATGTTTGTTCAAGAACGTAACAAGCCCTTGAAGCGGGGCTGGCAAGGTGCCAACAGCGGTGATGGTGATTTGATCAATGTTTTTTTCGTCATACACTGGAATACTTTTGGGAAAGTCGGCTGGCACGGCACGGACATGCTCTTCGCGCGGTGTTGTTAGATAGTAAAGCAGAAGCACCAGTCCGATAACCACGCCGGAAAGAATGACGAGAATCATGAGACAGCTCCTTTTTAAACATGAGGTTTTTTTCTCAAGCTCTTGAAGCGGCGGTTCTTGGATTTGGATGCTTTTCGATGCGTTTTCTGGCATAGTAGAAAAAGTATAGCAAAAAGTTGCGTGAGTGTACATCTATCATGTAGCATATATAAAAATCTTTAAGCTAATGAAGCCCTGCCTACCGGCAGGCAGGTATAAGCTAAAAGCTATGAAGTTAACATTCTACGGCGCCGCCCACGAAGTCACCGGCTCATGTTATCTCCTGGAAACAAAAACGAAGCGTATTCTCGTGGATTGTGGCATGTTCCAAGGTTCGGATTTCAACGAAGCCAGAAACGGCGATCCATTTCCGTTTGATCCCAAAAGTATCGATGCTGTCCTCGTCACCCATGCCCACATCGACCACACCGGCAGGATTCCAAAGCTCGTCGAGGATGGTTTCACCGGCCGGGTTTTCATGACCAAGGCTACTACCGAACTCGCGAAGTTGGTATGGGAAGATGCCTATCATATCATGGAGTACAACCACCGGAAATTTCAGTCGCCGCTCCTCTGGGGAACGTCTGATATTGCCGCCGCCGCGGCGGCGTGTCATGGTGTGGATTATGACACAACCGTTGATCTCGGTGGGGGAGTGAGCGCGGTCTGGAAAGACGCCGGCCATATTTTTGGCGCCGCTTTTATTGAAGTTTCCGCTGAGGGCAAAACGATCGCGTTTTCCGGCGATATCGGCAATGTCAATGTTCCTATCTTGCGGGATACCGAACCTTTGGGCGCGATTGATGTTCTTCTCACCGAATCAACTTATGGCGACCGAGAGCACGAGGACATTGTCACGCGCCGGGCGATGATTTTGGAGCTGGTCAAGGATGGGTGCCGGAGAGGCGGGACAATTATGGTGCCTTCATTTTCGATTGAGCGTACCCAGGAATTTTTATTTGAACTTCACAAATTAAGCGAGCATGATAAAACATTGCCAAAGATTCCGATATTTCTCGACAGTCCCTTGGCGATTGACGCGACCAAAGTGTTTAAAAAATATCCCGAGTATTATGACGAAGAGGCAAAAAATTATTTTGTCAATCACGACGATTTTCTCAATTTTCCCAAGCTCCAACTATCATACACCGTTGAGGAATCAAAAAAAATTAACAATATTCGCGGGCCAAAAATGGTGATTGCGGGAAGCGGGATGATGAATGGC
>JBBTRO010000036.1:0-3696 GCA_038065155.1 Patescibacteria group bacterium | reverse complement strand
TTAATTGTTTAAAATTTTTGACTACATATAGAAACACAATTCGCCGTTACTATTTCTATCCTGCGTCTATCTGTTGGCTCACTGGTTCTTCTGGTTCTTGAGGTTGTGCCAATTCCGGCTCACCACTTGTATCGCCCGCATCCACTGGCAATACCGGAGCTTGGTCCCCCAACACTTCCTCTGGTGCTTGAGGTGAAATGATGACTGGTTCTGGCAGTGGCTCCGACTCCACCACGGAAGGTTCTTCTTCACTTTCTGAATCAGAGGGCACTGGAATGTCTGCGGCAGTTTCTTCTACAGGTTCGGCCTCATTGTCGTCCGCATCTGCTTCTTCTGGCGGTTCTTGGTTGACATCAGTGTTGGCTTCAGTGTTTGTTGAAGTTTCTAAACTCGATTCTTCCGTGTTTATATCTTGATCATCCTCTACCTCTACTGCGGTTTGATCTTGTTCTACCGGCGAATCAACGGCCGACTCTTCCATTTCAATTTGTTCTGAATACACCGTAGTTGCGTCCTTTACTGCCAGGGCAATCCAGCTGAACTCAATATCGACCGGCGCATCCTGGTCAAGCAAGACCGAGAAGCCTTTACTCGTCTGATTGAGCGTCACATAGCGAAGTTTATGATCGAACAAAATTGATTCCGGCGATATTTCTGGAATGTCTTCAGTGGTCGTGACAACGGTGGATGTTGTATGCAAAACCAAGGTCACATTGACCACTGGCCGGGAAATGTATTCACGCTCAAAGACCACATCTGCTTGCCGAGTACCGGCTCTAACCACCACAAATCCACCGGCATTTTTGTTAAAATATGGGGTGCCAAAGAAAATAACGTCACTCAAAATACTTAACACTGTTCCCGGACTACCAATATATTCCACCTGTAGCCCACCGCGAAGAACCGTGAGACCGGTAACATCAAGCCCATTACCCAATGATAGGAGTTGATTCAAATCCAAATCGGATGAAGTGCTTGGCGTAAATGAAGACGCTGTCGATGATCGGTGCGTCTCGAGAGCGGCCAGACGTTCGATAAAATAATCAAGGGTTGAGCTTATTGTTTGTTGTTCATTGTTCATTGTCGATAATTTGACCCCGATATCAACTGTCGTAGAAGCTACTTCTTGAATCTCGAAAGAAAGGGCGGTAAATTCTGGAGAAGCGGTTATTAATGACTCGATAGTACTGGTTCCGAAGAGTGAAGCAAGGGTGGTCGTGCCAGATAGCGGCAGGGAAGTCGTACCTCGTGTCACGGGTTGTAATACAGGCAAAGAAATATTTGAAGCTTGAATCACTTGTGTAACTGAAGCGGATGGCGCAGTCGAAGTGACTGCTCCACTCCCAAAGGTAATTCCGGTGCGCAAAATAATTTTTATTCTCCCCTCTCCTTCTTCCCAAGGTTCGAGTGCCATGCCGACAATCGCGGCAGTGCGATTGGCTTTGGGATCGTAGAGCATTGCCCTACCTGGCGTCTCAGCAGTCACTAGATAGTCTCCAACTTTGATCGAACCATTTTCAGAAGTAACTTTGACTCGCACAAGTCCAGAGAGTCCAAGCGGGGCGCGAGAATTGCCATTTGCATCACGAGAGGAACCGATAATAAATTGGGCTGAATCAGAAATGACACCAGCGACGGCGGTTTCATACCTTCCGCGAGAGCGTCTAAACTTGGTTGGTAAAATTTCATCCGGAACAACGATATCCCCAGATTCAACCGCTTCACCGGGGACGATATCAATGTTCTCCGCCAAGTCGCCGATCGCTGTGCCGGCCGCGTTCGAGGTGAAAGTGCCGGTCGCGTTTACGCCTCCGTCCGCACCGATCGAGAAGACTTTGCCCCCATTATTGCGCACCGACAGAAGAATACTGCTACTGGCCGCCACGAGTGTACTTGAAGTATCCAAGACAAAAGCACCGGCGCCAGCGCCTGAAACCGAAGATACAAGTGTGGTTGTGCTATTGGAAGCATAAATTCGAAGGCCGCCAAGTGTCGATCCGCCACCAATATCCACCGTGCCCGACGCAGTGATACCTTTCCAAGCGGCGCCAAAAACACCTAGTTCAAATTTATTATTTGCTCCGGCAGTCACAAGACCACTGACGGTCGTGGTCGTGATCGAAAGATAGCCATTGATGGTTGAGGTCGTTGATGTCGCAAATACGCCAAAACCACCATCAGTGAAAATGCCACCTGGACCAACATTAAGACCGCCGCGAATTGATACTTGATTATCGAAGAAAGCGTTCGAACGGACTTGGAGTGTGCCTGCCTCTAAAGAGTGGGCGATGAGAGAAGTGGCCTCAAAACCAGTGATATCATAGGTCTGGACTTCACAGCCGGTATTGGTCGAGCCCGAACATGTCCCGGAATTTGCCGCAATCCCGGCATACACATAATGACCGGCCACAAATAGGGTGGTCGAGTTGGTGCCGCCGTTGTCGGCGCCGCCCATATAGCTTGGTCCGGTAGATGTGACTACATCATAGGTCTGGACTTCACAGCCGGTATTCACCGTCGCCGAACAAGTGCCGCCATTGCTCATTTTCCCGAGATACGCATAGCGGCCAGACACAACGATACTTGAAGCGGTGTCACCGCCATCGTCCGCGCCGCCAGTGTAGGCGGGCGCTGTCGAAGATGCCACGTCATAAATCTGAAACTCACAACCCGTATTCGTTGACCGCGAACACGTGCCGCCGTTGGCCGCGACTGCTATATACGCATAACTGCCATTTATAGCAACACTGGTCACATGATTGTTGCCATTGCTCGCACCGCCCACATAGGCCAAGCCGCTGGTGGTAAATGTATCGTAAATCTGCAGTTCACAGCCGGCGCTTACCAATCGAGAACACGTGCCCGCGTTCTCGCCAATTCCGACATACACAAAACGACCAGAGACAAAAACCGTTGTCGCATCCGTGCCCCCATCATCCGCTCCGGCCACAAATGTGGGTCGCGTTGGATTTGACACATCATATACCTGGACTTCACACCCTGTGTTCGTGATGCCAGAAGTACAAGTTCCGGTGTTATTTACTTTGGTGATATACGCATAGCGGCCGGAGACGTGTATGTTCAAGGCGTTATTGTCGCCACCGACTTCCGCGCCACCGACATACGACGGTCCGCCGGCGTCAGAAATATCATAAATCTGCAGTTCACAGCCAGTGTTACTGCTAGGCGAACAAGTGCCACCATTCCCATCAACCGCCATGTAGGCATAGCGGCCAGAGATAAACAAATTATTAACATCATTATTACCATTGCTCACACCACCAACATACACTGGACTTGATGTGGAAATATCGTAAATCTGAAGTTCACAGCCAGCTCGATTATTATTTAGCGCGTCACATGCGCCGGTATTGTTCGCATTTCCCACAAAGAGATACCGGCCGTGTACAAAGGTAGCCGCCGCCTGAAGTCCGCCATTGTCAGCACCGCCAAGGTAATTTGGATTCCCAGGTGTATGAAGCAGGTTGCCACCAACCAGGTTCATATTTGTCCCGGTGGCAGTGGTCCAGACCATATTTGTCGTGGTGACATTGGTGGCAAAAATATTCGTAATCGTTGCCGATGCCGTGGAAATCCCCCCATTAAATGTCGCCAACCCGGTCACCTGAAGCGTCCCGGACGTATATATTCCACCATTCCCACCCGCACTCCCATCCACCCAGAACACCCCTTTGT
>JBBTRO010000035.1:5379-9843 GCA_038065155.1 Patescibacteria group bacterium | reverse complement strand
ATCAAATTTCACTTTTTGTCCGGAAAACAGATGCAGGCGAATAATCAATAGCTGATTTCCACAATGCTCTGTAAAACAAAATAGATGATAAAGACGCGCAGGGCACCAAGCATCGGGAGCCACGCTTCGCCCATGAACACCAGAATAATTTTGCCGCCGCCAATCAGGATAAGCGCAACCGCCGGGATCATGAAGGCAAATATGACATCAAAAGTTTTTCTAAGGCCATCGCGGATTTTTTCCGGCTCGTCTTTTAGTTTCGCATACGCGACGAAACTCACCATGGTGATCGCGGACGAAAGAAACCCGGGTCCGATGCCGCCGATGGTTTTGGCTTTGGTATAGAGTCCCAGGTGGTGCGGATTGGTCGAGCGCGCGATTATGGAATTTTCCAAAAAGCCGTAGGTGCGATCTAAAATAATCTGCCCCGACACCCATTTGCTGTAGCGGGTTAATTCTTTGAGCTCGCGAAAAGCAAAAGATAGACGAGGGCGAAACGGATGAAGGAAATAAGTGCTGATCATTTCGGATGCATATAGCGCGATCGTGCCGACAAAAAGGGCTAGATACGACCGCCAGATCATCGCCGCAGCTACCGTCACTACGGCATAGACGCATGTTTTGATGAGATTCCTGATAAAAATTTTTTGAAAATCAAGATTTTGTGAAAAAAACGCTTGGCCGATATTTTCAAGTTGGTACAGAAGGACGAAGACACCACCAAACCGAATTGGCCAAACCAAATTTTCAGCATGATAAAATTTTGCGATGTATGGTCCGGCGAAAAAAACAATCAGCGCGATCGCTATGGCGCGGATCAGATTAATCGTCCATAGTGGGTTTAAATATTTGGTGATGTCGCCGCCACGTTGTATGCCGGCGGTGACAAATCCGGTTTCGCTCATGGATTGCAAAAAATTGGGAACAAGGAGAATGATCGCCATAAGACCAAAATCCGCCGGCGCCAGGAGCCGGGCCAAAACAAAAAAAGACACTAGCCCCAATAGTCTCTGCGTGAAATAATCAATCGTCAGCCATTTGCCGGCGTTGATAGATTTTGAGAGAATACCTTCTTTGTTCATATCATTGACAGTTTTGGCCACTTAATCGTATACTTCAGCAGACTTTTTTGCAATATGCTAGGCTCAAAAAAAAGCGGACTCTTTGCCCAAAAACTTATTCCTCGTACGGAACGACCACTCATGACGCTGGCCAATGACCTGCTCTCGATCGGCAGCGTCTCTTATTATTTTGCCGGCTCAATCGGCGGAGCAAGCGATCGGTGGCAAACCAAAATTTTTCTTCATAATTATTTCCCCCTTCTAGCCGACGCCTTATTTCCGGCGGAGTGGGAGGTCAGGTTGTATGGCGCAGAAGGACAGCTTCTTTGGTGTCAGTCGGGAGAAATGACTGGAGCGCCAGCTACCGTGGTCCTCGACACGGCCACCATTCCCGGGCTCGATACTTACGGTGTCGTATTTGTACATATCAAAGGACATCCAAAAGAAATGGTATTCAAAGAGCAATACGCTTCGGTATTTTTTACCGAGTATTACGTGCCAGGAACACAAAAAAAGATTTTAGCGCACAGCCTGGGCGGGTCACTAAAAGCGACGCACTATGCGTACCACGCGACCTCCACCAGCTGGGTCACTCCGCCGGGATTTCGGCCGTATTTGTTTTTGGCGAATGGCTGTGATTTTCAGGACTGGTGTCATCCCAGGTGCGCGCAGGCACGCGTGACATTTATTAATGATAAAAAACAAAAAGCCGTGATTACTGTGCCGCCGTTTGGAAAGCGCGCCTGCCAGCAGATTGATCTATTTGCTCGGGAACCAAAACTCCAGGCGCATCTAGGGGATCGGCCATATCAGATTGAAGTGGATGGGGACAATATCTTGCCAAAACCGTATTTGTTTGAAACCAACGGGACGCATGTGTTTGCGGAACATCTATAAATATGTGGCGTAATTATCTTGCCAGCAAAGAAAAATGCATTTTTTTTAGTTATATTCACCTCCAAGGTCAGGGGCAGGAAAATGTTTTTTATTATGTCAACGATGGAAGTGAAGAAGAGCAGGTGGTAGCGCTATGTCTCACCCAGGCTGGTGAATTGCCGGCTGGTGTCACACCGTGGCAGACGACGCTGGCGCCCGGCGCGGCTCTAAAGTTTGATGCCAAGGCTCATCTGGCGACAGCCGGCATTCAGACCTTTGTCGGCGGTCTTCTCCTGGTTATTTCCAATCCAAAAAACTACTTGCCGCTGTTTATTGCGAACAAGGATTTGGTATCAACTTGGTCGGGGAGTCGCGCCAGCGCTCAGATTGGCATTGCCGGCGCCGCAGAGTGGAATTCAGCTGCCAAGAAAGCGCAGAAAAGTTATTACATGTTTTGTCCGGCAGTCTTGGAAAATGATTCGACAAAAACCCTCATTACCATTTTCAATTCTTCAACTGACGCTGGCTATGCTGATGCCGTCATTATGGAACCGCGGCTCCATAATCTACGCGGCGAAACCATTGTCGGAAATACCCTGACCGTGCCGCCGTTTGGTACGGCGGTTATCGATGTCGGCGCCCATTTTGGCGAAGCGGGGAATAAACTCCTCGCCGCGACCGAGAATCGTGGCTCGCTAACCATGCATCATCAGGGTCATTCATTTGGCTCTTTCTTTTTTCATGTTGACCGCGCGACCAATGAGATTTTGAGCGGCCGCCATACCCAGCCGCCAGCCTTGGCGGTGTGCAAAATTATTCCTTTTAATTATATCGCGACTTATCTTGGGTCAAAATTGCCGTTGGCCGGACATATTGTTCCAGTCTTAAGTTTCCTCAAGCATAATCCAAAAATTTACCGCACGTTTTATCCTCACCATTCTCACCCCAATTATCCAGGATCGATCTGGCAATATCTGGAACAATCGCGCTGGATGATTTATTTACGGATGATGGGTCGAGCGTTGTATTTTTTGGCGAAACGTGGATTTCGGATTGAGGAAATTGCCATCACCAGCGATACGGCTTTGAATACCGATGTTATTCAGCACAATTTGTGGAATCAATTAAAATTATTCCAATTTAGTCGCGGTCGCGTGGAAACTCTCCTCTATCCGCTCAAAAGTATTTTCGCGGTGAAACCGGAAGGCAAGACGCTGTGTATCGGACCAAAAAACGAAGGCGAGAATCTACTCTTGGAAGCTCATGGTTTTCGCGATGTGATTGGGATTGACCTGTTTACTTATAGCCCAAAAATTCTTCTCATGGACGTTCATCGCATGACATTTCCCGACAATACGTTTGACACGATTATTTGCGGCTGGATGATTACGTATTGCTATGACGTAAAACAGGCGATCAAAGAAATTGTTCGCGTGGCCAAAGACGGCGCTCTCATTGTCTGCAGTTTTGGTGTTAGCGTCACAAAAGAAGGGCCGCATGCCGCGCTTGATTTTATCGTTACCCGTCTGCCCAATGGTGTGTCTGATCTCCTAAAACTCTTCGAGCCCTATGTGGGTCATGTCTCATGGTGGAATGAACAAGTCGTCCCCGGCACCGGCCGTTCGTGCGTAGTAATCTTTCAAATTAAAAAAAGCTGTAATACTCCCACTGATAATACGTCGGTGATGGTTTCGTATAATAAATAGCAGTCTCCTTCATTAACAGTGAATTTGTTTTTAGCGTTCAAAGATTCGAGCATTGGCTGTGAAGCCGCTCACTTGCGAGCTTGTTTTGTTTGGGAACGTTTCAATTTTTAATTTCCGATCGCTTACCAGTTGCAGAAGGACAACGCCCGCCGCCGCTTCATCGGTTCGAAGCGTCAGATCTTTGGCAAATGACCGCTCATTCCATTCGCCGCCGTCTTTGGTTCGGTAATGCGGATGCTCAATTAGTTCATACTTGATCATGCCAGACGCGGCGGTTACGTCTTTTGGGTTCGGCGCGTTGCCTTTGATCCCAAATTGTGCCGCTTGACCATTCCAATCGCCCAGAGAAATACGTAGTCCCTTCGGATCAAGGTAGTCGTATGCAATCGTAAGGTGCCCGATCCAATACTTTTCTCGATTCGTCCCGCCATACCCGCCGGTGCCCTCCAGAAACCAGTTGCCCACGAGCCGTCCATCAATATCATAATCAATTTTTCCGCCGATGGGTGGGACAGAACGATTGGACTTGGCTTCAAGTTCGGCTTTTAGGCCCGGTGTAAAATGTTCATACGGATCAACGGTGTGAATTTTCCAGACTTCGCCGTCGTAGTGTTCCGGCACGACAAAACCGGTGAGTGTGGTGTCGGTATCAACGACATTGAAGTCCACTTGAAACCGACGGTTCTGGACGTCAGAAATTTTTGTCCCAATTACGGATCCGGCCGAAACCGGAACTCGAACATATCCGCTTCCACCCGGCGGCAGCGAGCCAATCGCGGCTTCAATTGCTGGAGCAAGTGTTGTCACGTGAATGAAGATGG
>JBBTRO010000035.1:0-5369 GCA_038065155.1 Patescibacteria group bacterium | reverse complement strand
GAAGATGGTATAGAACGTACAGCTATGTTCAAGAACCAATCTGTAGTCGCCGGAATCTCCGACAATGCCGGCCGACACCAGGTACCCATCGGCCGGCGAGAGGACATCGTAACGGCCAGCGCGATCAGGTGAGGTATGAAGATAAATGTGATCCACCGGCGTCACATGACTGCCGCTCATAAGGCCCATGGGAAGAATATACGCGACGTCGGCGAGGTGCATTGGCGCTGACGTAAATGTGACCGGTCCGGAGCCGACGCATTTTCCGAGGCTGAATTCCCGTTGGATGCGAGCGGCGTTGCTGAATCTGGAAGTGTTTGGGTTGGCTGATATCGGTGTTTGAACGGGCTGGATTGCCCCAGGTTGGGGAGTTATTTGCGTTCGCGGCATTGGCAAGGTTGATGGTTTGGGAGCAGTGTTTTTTTGGAGTTGAGTGACTTTTTCTCTGGTTTTAGGTCCCACCATGCCAGTCTGAAGAATGCCATACTTTTTTTGGAACCTACGGACTGCCTGCTCTG
Source organism: Patescibacteria group bacterium (assembly GCA_038065155.1). Taxonomy (GTDB): domain Bacteria; phylum Patescibacteriota; class Patescibacteriia; order Magasanikbacterales; family UBA922; genus JAHFIC01. The sequence goes on along the minus strand of JBBTRO010000035.1, from coordinate 4,851 downwards.
TTTTTGCACCAAAATATCCAGTCACGCTTTTTTCTGGATAAAGGTCTGGGTAGTTCGAAAGAAATTGCTGAAGTTCAGTCACATCGACGCCTTTTGAACCCTTGCGTAGGGTTTGAGTAAGCGCGGCTGAGGCCAGTGGGGGAATAAAAAGAGGCGCGATCATGACGAGTGCCAGGGCAATTAGAAAGCGTTTGCGCATAGTATTAATGGTATGTTTGCTAGTATAGCAAATGTTTCAAGCCTATGGTACAGTTCAAGCGTAATGCTGTCGATTTTATGCGTATTGCGTTTTTTAGCCCATCGGCGGATCGAAAGAATGGCTGGGGTGAAGTGACGTATGAATTGTGCATGGCGTATCGGGAGCGTTTTGCTTCAGAGTTTCAGGTTCAATTGTATTTACCCAGAGAAGAGCAAAGTCGTCCATATGTCGCGGAGCTTCCGTTTCGCGACAGTGTTTCTTTTTCCTTGCCACCCTTTGCCTGGTCTTTTAGAAATCCGCTGAAACTGTGGCAATATTTGGAAGGCCAAATCATGAGTCCCAAGCCTGACCTCGTTCACGCGCTGGATTTTCCGTACGCGGTAGCGGCGTTGCTTTGTGCCCGATACGCGCATTGTCCGTATCTGGTTACGCTTTGCGGAACTTTTTATAAACCACTGCACAAAATTCCGGATCAATTTATTTTTCAAAAAGTGTACAAAGCGGCGGCGCATGTGAGCGCGATTAGCGCGTTTACTCTGAATGGGCCAAAACAGCTATTTGGTTTGCCAGACGGGAAAACGTCAGTGATTCATGCTGGCGTCAATTATGAACGGTTTGCACAGCCTGCTGATACGAGTTTTGTCCGAGCTAAGTACGGTAAGGATACTAGGATTATTCTTGGCATTGGCGCGCTAAAGGCACGTAAAGGATTTGATATTGTGATCCGCGCCATGAAACAAGTCTGTATCGCAGTTCCGAACACAGTCTATGTAATCGTGGGGCAGGGAAGTGATGAGGCTTCGCTTCGCTCAATGGTTCAAGAACTTGGGCTGGAGAAGCAAGTTTTTTTTGAGACAAATGTGACTGACGCTCTGCTCCCGGCGTATGTCCACGCGGCCGATGTGTATTGCCATACGCCCCGAATGGTGGACGGAGCGTTTGAAGGCTTTGGCATAGTCTATCTTCAGGCCGGTTCTGCCGGGAAACCAGTCGTGGGAGCTCGTTCTGGCGGCGTGCCAGACGCAGTGGTCGATGGTGAGACTGGGTTCCTGGTTCCAGAAAATGATGTGGATGCCACTGCCGCGGCGCTTATAAAAATTTTACAAGATTCGGCACTCGCCAAACATCTCGGTGAGGCTGGGCGCCACTATGCCCAAAAACATGATTGGCAGGAAATTGCAAAACAGTATATGGGGATGTATGAATCTATTGCTTCGCAAACTAGCATGATTGCGCGGGATAAATGAATTAATTTATTTTTATTCTCAATTTGAAAAATATGGATGTCAGTAACTCAAGCGACCTAAAAAAGAAAATTTTTTCTTGGTGGGGGTTGGCACTTTTTCTTGGAATTTTTGGTTACCAGTTCGGTGGTATTGGGGGAGTGGTGGGGGGTACGGTTATTTACTATGGACTGCAAAGGACCATTCAAAGTAGTAAATACTCAAAGTCACAAAAGATCGTTTATTCAATTTTTTATTGTGCTGGTGGGATAGTTATCTCTCTTATTATTGCAACCGGACTAACCGTTGCGATCCAGAAATTTTTTGGTCCAAATATATTTGCTAAACCTGATATCGAAAAGAATTATCAAATCCCGACAGGTTTCCAAAAATTTAAAAGCACAAAGACTGAATTTAGTGCTTTAGCATATCCAAATGATTGGACAGTACGTCAAGGTGATGATCAATACGAGACAGTATTTGAATCACCTGATAAAGGTAGTCTCATAACTGCAACGCTCATTTTTATGGATGAAAAAAATATTGATTTAAAAACAAGCATAGCGAACGATACCCAACGGGCCATTCAAGAGTATCCAGAAATAAAATGGCAAAAATTAAGTGAAGAGAATAAAGTCATCAATAATAGAGATTGGTATATATATGATACAACGGTGGATTTCGGTGACTCAATTATGTACCATCGAACTGGGAATTTTTTGACTGGTAAATATGATAATCGTCAGTATATTTCGTTCGATTTGGTTTCCTCTGATAAAGATACTTTTCCCAGGGATACAAAAATTTTTGATACCATGATAGAGTCGGTGAGATTGTTCAAATGAAATTGACAACAGAAGAAAAATCAGATAAACTATCATAGTCAATTCGGTTCCATATGAACACAACATCAACTATCTCCAAACTCAAAAAATACCAAACCGCCTCCAAAAACGGAAAACTGCGGCGGTCATATTTGGGTGCGTTTGAAAAGAAAATGATTTACCGAACGACCAAAATCGAAAATCCAGAAACCACTTTTGGCATGGTACGAAAAGTCCTTGCTGCACTTCAGCGATCAGTATGACCAAACGCCTTGGCGAGACGACATACAAAGAAACTGCCTTTGGCGTCCTACCAAGATCAAAGCTCATCCCACTCGAGATTGAAGGCATAAAACGAGCTTGGGATTACGTCCTCAAGTATCGTCAAAAGAGGAAGCTTCCGTTTAGGCCAAGTTTTTTGAAAGAAGTCCATAAGACGGGTTTTCGTTGGATTTTTCCAGAGACTGGCGGAAAATTTCGGTCAGTCAATGTTACTGTTTCTCAACATCAACCGCCGAAATTTTTTGAGGTTCACCAGTATATGGAAGACTTTTGTCGTGATCTTCAAGAACGATTCCGTTATCTTCCAACAATCGATGATCCAAAATTTTTTAATACACTCATTGAGTTACTCTCCTGGGCGCATCATCGTTTTCTATGGATTCATCCATTTCAAGATTATAACGGTCGCATTGGACGTCTCCTTATCAACATAATTTTGCTCAACATGGATTTGCCACCAATCGAGCTTCAGGTAGAAACTACAGCACGGAGAAAAAAATATGTGCAAGCGCTTCAGGCGGCTGATCATGGCAATTATGAACTTCTTAAAAATATCGTTCGGGCTTCAATGAACGAGGCGGCACAATCAGTTTGATTATACTAAACGGGAATCATCGGCTAGTCCTAGTATATTAACTTTTTTTTATGAACGAGGTCGACAGGGAACCTCACAAAAGGAATCGTTGGGATATTATCATTATTAGAGTATTTTTGGTGTATTTAATTATTGGATTTGCATTCAATATGTATGCCGAGTTCGGTCTGGCAAAAAAATATGGCATGCCTTACAGTAGCGCGTTACTAAATCCATGGAGTTATATACGATCTGTGATCTTTGCGCCTTTTTGGTCTGTCTATGTAGCCGCCAACCTATATCACTATCAAAATCCCTTCGGCGGCCCAATCACTCCGGTTCCAAGGTAACAGAACAATTAACATACGTTGTAGGAAGATAAAGGCAAGTCCGCTGATTGACTCACTGTAAATCGCCATGGTATTATCACCCCATTATGAAAGGCTGCATGCTTCTGCAGGGGAATTATGCCAAAGTCGGGCACGCGATTGCCTTGCAACTCAAGGAAAATTTTGGCGTTCACGAGTTTTGTGCGTATGTGATTTCACCTAGGGCCAAGGCATACATGGAAGCACAACAAGAATTGCGGTATACCAGTTTTCTTTTTGACGAAGCCATTCACGAGAAATATACAAAAGAGATAATTGATTTGGATTATGTAAAGAGCATGGAAGAAAAGTATGGCGATTCAAACTTTTGGCGGTATGTCTATACCGATCGACGGATCATGATGTCGCACGATTCGCTGGATCAGGGCTCCATGATTTTGCATCCGCTCTATTCTCACGAAGATATTTTGAAAATTTTGCAAGTTCGTCTGCGACACACGATAGAATTTTTGGAAAAAGAGCGACCGGATTTTATCGTTTTTTTTGCCATTGGGACGATTGGGACCATGCTCCTGTATCACCTTGCCAAGAAAATGGGGATTCGCGTCTTGGCCATTGATACAGCCCGGATTGGCAACAAGATGACGTTTACGGAAGATTTCAATACGTTTGACGGCCTTAAAGAGATTTTTACTGAAATTCAAAGCGGCAAGCTGGTGTCATCGCATCGGGGTGAAGCAACCAATATTTTGCAGAGCTTCAAAACCAGCCGGTCGCTGGGGTTGGGGTATACGATTGATGTCCTGAAACCGCCGCCGCTGACGTGGAAAAAACGCCTGAATACCTATCGAACGATTTGGCAAACGCACGCGAACTATGACCACGCCAAACAGTATGCCGCGCCGGCAGGTTTGGGGCGAGTGCTCGAGACGAAACTGGTTGATCGCTGGCGGCGTTTGGTTGGGTACAAGGATTTCTATACCGCGCCGCGCTGGGACGAGGATTTTGCTTTTTTTCCATTGCATTTTGAACCAGAGACGTCACTTCTGAATATCGCCCCGTTTTACAGCGATCAAGTGATGGTGATTGGCCTCATTGCTCGGTCGCTCCCGGCGCATTTCAAGCTCTATGTCAAAGAGCATCCAGCCATGGTGAACAAGCGGTCTCGAAAGTATTATGAGACGCTTTTGAAAATTCCCAATGTTATTCTGCTTGACCCGGCAATCAAAAGTTTTACGGTGATTGAACACACAAAATTGATTTTGACGATCACCGGCACGGTCGGCTGGGAAGGAATCCTCCTTGGCAAACCAGTCATTAGCTTTGGCAATACCTTTTACAATGAATTTCCGGCCGTCGCGCGCTGTCGCGTTCCCGAAGAGCTCCCTGATTTGGTACGACGACAGATGGTCACTTTTCA
>JBBTRO010000034.1:0-6142 GCA_038065155.1 Patescibacteria group bacterium | reverse complement strand
GCACTTGCTACGCTGTGCTTAGGTGCTGGGGTGTTCAGGTGCTAAGGTGAGCTGGCTGGTATTCCGGATGTTGCTTTAACATCTTCTCCATCTGCCGCTTGGTTAATAGGCCTTTCTGGGCGCCAATGTATTGGATGACCCCGGCGGCATTGGCCGATCCCCAGCGCATGGCCTCTCTTATATCATAACCGTACGCCAAGGCGCCAATGAATCCGCTGGCATACGCGTCACCACAGCCAGTGCGTTCGACCACCGGCGCCTCTAAAATCGGCAGATAGTACTGCTCGCGGCCATCATCTGCATAGGAGCCTTTTTGTCCATCAGTAATCACCACAATTTTGGGGCCTAGTTCCCGCAATCTTTTTAAAAGAAAAGCAAGATTATTCTCTGTATCATCATGAAGCATCTTCTTGGCCTCTTCCTTATTTACAAAAAGCACTTCAGTCTGTGCAAGAATCGGTGAGAGCGTTTTACCATCGGTACGCAATTGATAGGTACCGGGATTAACTGCCAGCTTCGCTCCAGTACGTTTCACATGCTCAAGGAGACCTTGATGCATTGACTCGCTCCCCCGTCCCATGGAAGTAAAATAAAGCCAACGACTCTTGGGAATTTTCCGCCAATGGTACTGTCGCGGCTCGTGATACACGAGAATCGTCCGTTCGCCCTTGTAATCAAGAACGGTAGAATAATTCGTACCGTGCGTGTGATCGGTCATCACAAATCTGGTGTTGACTTTTTCTTTCTTAAGTAACCGATAAATGGCATGGCCAGAATCGTCATCGCCAACAATACTCACCAAGGCCGTTTTGAGTCCCAGACGTGATGAAGCGACGGCGTTGTTGGCCGCGTTCCCAACCGCATTGATTTTGGACATCTGCTTCACTGGAATCTTGTCCGCGTAATTGATGCACAGTCGACACGTCTCTTTTTCCACCTCGCACTGCACGCTCGCTTCGTCAATCATAAGGAAGACGTCTACGGTCGTGTCGCCGATTGAGATGATGTCGAACATACTAGCTTCTTAGCTGATTAGCTTGTTAGCTTGTTAGGGCAAACCTAAGTAGCTAAAAAGCTAAGAAGCTAACCAGCTTTCCGCTTTAACACTCGCTGTACTGCCTTTATTATATCCTTCGCTACCATATGAAACGCTTCCAACAACTCTCTCGGTTCTCCCGATTCGCCAAAATGATCCTGAACCCCGACGAAATCCATTGGCACTGGACAATTTTTTGCAAGTATCTCGGCTACAGCGCCACCAAGGCCGCCCAAAATTTGGTGCTCTTCCACGGTCACAATTGCGCCGCACTCTTTCGCCGCTTTGATGATGGTTTTTTCGTCGAGCGGCTTGATGGTGTGATTGTTGATGACACGGACAGAAATCCCTTTCTTCTCAAGTTCATGGGTGGCAAGGAACGCTTCGTGAACCAGAGGTCCACAGGCAATAATGGCCACGTCTTTGCCCTCGTGAAACACTTCGGCTTTGCCAATCGTAAATGGTGTTTTGTCAGTCGTAAACACTGGCGATTTTTCTCGAGCAAACCGCAAATACACCGGGCCATCGAATTCCGCCGCCGCGACCGTAGCCTTGCGCGCTTCGATCATGTCACAGGGCGCGATCACCGTCATCTTTGGGATCACCCGCATTGTGGCCATATCCTCGATGGCCTGGTGCGTCGCGCCGTCTGGCCCCACCGACACGCCGGCATGCGCGCCGCCAATTTTTACGTTGACAAAATTCAGCGCGATATTGGTGCGAATCTGCTCCCAGTTTCTCCCAGGTGAAAAAGCAGCGTACGACGATATGAAGGGAATCTTCCCAGCCATGGCCATCCCCGCCGCGATCGCCGCCATGCTCTGCTCCGCCACGCCAAGCTGAACAAAGCGGTCTGGGAATTTTTGCTTAAAAGCGAGTGAACGAGTTGATTCAGTCAGATCAGCGCAGAGCACAACGACATTCTTGTTTTTCTCTCCCGCAATCACAAGACCCTGGCCATAGCCGTCGCGAGTGGGCTTTTGGTCGAGCATTTTTAGATAAAATAAATCTTTTGTCAAAAATTTATTATTACGTAACATACTTAAGATGCAACTTTACGCGACCTACCGAATAATTCACCAGACTCCGCTTTCATCTGCGCCTCTCTTTTTTCTTTCTCAATAAATGTAGCCCACGACCTATGTAAATTTTATCGTATGCCATCACACAATGAATTAAACCATACTAAAGAGTCCCCGTAGATGTTGTATTTTCCATGCATTTGATTTACAAAATTTTCAAAGGCACCCTCCAGCACCTGATCGCAACGAGCTGAAAAATCCATACTTTCCGGATAACCGTTCAGTGTTCCATACAACGAGCCGAGTAATTCTTTTTTAAATTCATCCGTTGAAATCATCCCCGCTCGAAACGGAAAAGCCGCCAATTCCCTTTTGAATAAATCTATAACGTCGTAACCAGTCATAGTAGAAAAAATTACTGGTGTTCCGACACAATTCTCCCCTCGAGCGTCCGTAAATCATGCAATGCCTCTCTGGCTTGTTCAGCATTTGGCGGGACGCCGTGCCACTCATATTTTTTTTCCATAAACGGCACGCCGCGGCCGGGAATGGTGTGGGCAATAATGACCGTTGGTTTTTCGTAAATTGATTTTGCCTCTTCAACCGCCGAGACAAATTCGGCGATATCATGGCCATTAACATCCAGTACATGCCAATTAAAGGCTTCGTATTTCTCCCGCAATGGCTCAAGTGGCATGATATCTTCGGTAAAGCCGTCAATCTCAATATTGTTGCGATCAACGACGACGGTCAGATTCGACAGTTTGTTGCGCCCGGCAAACATGACTGCTTCCCAAAAAACGCCGCAGCCATGCTCGGCATCGGACGTAAGGCAATAGGTACGCCAATTTTGAGAGTCCATACGCGCGGCATAGGCCAAGCCAGCTGCCTGGGACAACCCGCTTCCGAGCGGTCCAGAGGTAGTCTCGACACCTGGACAGCGCAACCTCTCTGGGTGGCCCTGAAATTTGGAGCCAAATTTTCGCAGTGTCTTTAGATACGAGCGCGGGAAATAACCGGCCTCGACCATGGTGGCATAGCGCACTGGGCAAATGTGACCATTGGAGAGGATCAGACGATCGCGATCGGGCCAATCGGGATTTTTGGGATCGTGGTGTAGGATATGGAAGTAAAAGGCGACAAAAATATCAGCCATGCCAAGCGGGCCAGCGCTGTGGCCGCTCTTGGCCTCGAGGAGCATGGCAATAATATCTTCGCGAACCTTGAGGGCGATCTCTTCCAACTTCTTTACTTTATCATCGTGAATCAACATAGTGGACTCTTGCAGAATTAGAAAAAGTATACCATACTATAAAAAGCCTGTCATATTTTATTCTCTTTAAATTAAAACACTATGCCCCCTCGTGGAAAAGGAGAAATGTATATTGATAAAAAAGTTTATGGCCCTGAAGGCTTTAATATTTCCGATGCTATTGATCCGCCGCCAGTCAAAAAACAAACGCCCCGTGGTGATGGCGGCCAGGATCCGCATGGCCATGAACTGTTTGCGGCAAGACTTGGCAGAAAGACGCCGGCGGAGACAGCAGAAGTGAAGAAAAAAAGAGAAGAAATTGCTATGTTAAACACGTACGCTAACTCGCCGGACAGGCATCCAGACGATACTAAGCTCCTAAATAAAAAACGATCCTCTTAATGAATCTTTCAGGTATGAATGAACTACACGTCCCCTACACTTTGCCACTCATCAACTCCCCTCTTCCCGATCTCTCACTCAAAATCTTCCAAAACAACGCCGACAAACTGGTTAAACTTTCAGACTACCGCGGCAAATGGCTGATCTTGTTTTTCTACCCAGCCGACTTTACTTTTATCTGTCCAACCGAATTAGAGGAACTGGCTGACCTATACTTCGAATTTCAAAAACTCAATGCCGAGGTCATGAGCGTCTCGACCGATACGGTCTTTGTCCACAAAGCCTGGCACGACCACTCGCCCTCAATCAAAAAAATTCAATTCCCCATGGCCGCCGACCCGACCGGAAATCTGTGCCGGGCTTTGGGCACATATATCGCGAACGAAGGCTTATCACTGCGCGGCTCATTCATCGTCGATCCTGATGGCATGATCAAAGCCTATGAAATGCACGCGAATAACATCGGCCGATCCGCCTCTGAACTCCTGCGAAAACTCCAGGCCGCGATCTTTGTCCGCGAACACGGCGGTGAAGTCTGTCCAGCCAGCTGGCGGCCGGGCGCGGCAACGCTTAAACCAAGTTTGGAGTTAGTGGGAAAGATTTAAATTTTTATATGCCAAACATAGAATCCGAAGTTCCCATCCCGGAAATGCGTAAAATTAAATCTACTGAAACAGAGGGAAGAAACGACACGAATGGTCATCAAGCATACATTCCAAAAGCGGAAATCGGCCGATTCAAGGGTACATTCCAGGAACAAATCGACGCATATAGAAAATCAAAAAAAACACTAGATGCTATTCGTATAGAAGATCCGATTGAGACACCAGACCACAGCTAAAAATGGATTATCAGCTCCAAATTCTAAATTCTAAATTCTCTCACATATGTTGTTCGAACCACAAAATTTCGATCATCTTATCGGTACGCAAGGTTTCTCTGACACGCTCATGAAGAATCACTTTACGTTGTACCAGGGATACGTCACCAATACAAACAAACTTACGGATGCATTCAAAAAATTTCGCGACGAAGGGACTCTGGCAAATCCGGAAGCCGCCGAACTGCGGCGCCGATTTGGGTGGGAGTTCAATGGCATGAGACTCCATGAGCTGTACTTTGGCAATATGACCAAAGGAAAAAGCGCCCTCCCCACCGGCGAAAAAATCGAGAAAAAAATTGTCGCTGACTTTGGCTCAACCGATGCTTTTATGAAAGAATTCAAAGCGGTCGGCTCGCAACGCGGCATTGGCTGGGCAGTGCTCACCTATGATATTGCGACCGATCATCTCTTTAATATTTGGGTCAATGAGCACGATGTCGGACACCTGGCTGCTACCGCACCGCTTCTGATCATGGATGTTTTTGAACACGCGTTTGTTCTTGACTACGGACTAAAGCGAGCAGACTACATTGAAGCTTTTTGGAATGCGATTGATTGGTCGGCTGTTGACCGGCGATTGGGATTGGTGTATCAGGGATAAAACTTTTAACGACAAAAACTCCCCCGATTACCCGGGGGAGTTTTTATGATAATTATTTTTTACCAAGTAACACCGCTGGCACACTGAACGGCGAATTCAGGTCAGTGGATAAGTAGAAATCATTTAATAATCCCTCAGTCTCGTAATCACCTCCATGCCCTGAATCTTCTCGAGCGCCTTGGCTTCGATCTGACGGATACGTTCGCGCGTGACGTCAAACTCTTTGCCGACTTCTTCGAGCGTATGGGTCACCCCGTCGGTCAGGCCAAAACGCATTTCAAGGATTTTTTGTTCGCGCGGCGACAGATCTTTGATCGCGTCGCGAATATAATCGCGCAAAAGCTGGACGCCGGCCGCGTGGCTCGGGCTGACATTTTTGACATCTTCGATAAAATCACCCAGCTGCGAGTCGTCGTCATCATCCCCTACCGACGTTTCAAGCGAAATCGTCTCTTGAGAGATTTTTATAATGTGCTTGATCTTGTCAATTTCTTCGCCAATTTCCGCAGCCAACTCTTCGGGAGTGGGATCGCGGCCAAGATCCTGAAGTAGTCGACGCTGAATCTGCTGGAAACGATTGATCGTTTCGACCATGTGAACCGGGATGCGAATTGTCCGACTTTGGTCAGCCAGCGCCCGTGTAATGGCTTGTCGAATCCACCAGGTGGCGTAGGTAGAAAATTTGTATCCTTTCCTATAATCAAATTTTTTCACTGCTCGAAACAGGCCGATATTCCCCTCTTGGATAAGATCGAGAAGCGATAGCTGTTTACCGACAAACTTTTTCGCGATCGAAACAACCAAGCGCAAGTTGGCTTCAATCATACGCCGTTCGGCTTCACGATCGCCCCGCTCTTTCCGTTTCGCTAGCGCCACCTCTTCTTCAGCATCCAGAAGCGGAATTTTCCCGATCTCACGCAAATACATCTGAATCTAATCCTTAGAA
>JBBTRO010000033.1:0-1417 GCA_038065155.1 Patescibacteria group bacterium | reverse complement strand
ATCGAACGGCAGCTCAACGCTTGCAGATCTTTCCGGTTTGGATACGTGTAGGGCCACAGGTCTTGCACCGTGACTTTCGCATCCAAAAATTTCTCATTGACCATCCCCAGCATATCTTCGGCTGTAATGCCGATATTTGTGTACATATTAAAACGCTTTTCGTCCACTTCTTCCGCTTCGTCGTAACTGTAATAACTGGTATATTCGGCCGATGGCTCGCCCCAAATGACGAGCGGCACATTGAATTTGATGGCCGCGTGCATGGGCCAGGAAAAAATGCCGGTGTGCTGATACCACAAGATGTCGCCTTTGCGCTCCAAGGCCACGCGCATCATTTTTTTGATGAGTTGCCAATTGGTCCGAATCGAGAGAAACTCCACACCCAACTTCTTGATCACTTTTTCTCGGTCAGAGAGCACGGTTGGACGAAGCAAATGATGGTCGAAACTCACGACGAGCGGTCGCAAACCATAATCTTTCACCAGTGAATACACCGTATACGAACTATCTTTGCCGCCGGAAAACGGCACGATGCAATCGTACAGATACTTTCCGCGATACTTTTCTAGAATCTCCAAAAATTCCTGCTTCTTTTTGTCCCAGTCAATCTTCTCCTGCTTGATCGCCACATTGCGGCAGGTACTGCACACCCCGTTGGCGTCAAACGAAATAATTTCCTGCGTCTCGGGCATGACACAACGACTGCATCTTCGCAGAAGTTTTGGATCAGAAATAACTCTTTCTACCATATTATTTCATTAAAACTGAGTGAAAGCACGAAATTCGAATATCGAAATCCGAAATAAATCCAAATGATCAAATTTTAAAATTTTGAATTTACGTATTGTTTCGGATTTCGGATTTCATGCTTCGAATTTTTCTCATATACACTTGATCATACAATACCCCACCATGATTCATAGATTTCGAATCTATACGATCAACCACAAATCCGCACTTCTCATACACTCGAATCGCCGCTTTGTTTTCTGAGAGCACACCAAGATTTACCTCCGCGAGTCCCAAAGTACTAAACGCAAAATCGACAATCAGATTGGTCACCTCGGTCGCGACTCCCCTCCCCCAATACTCCTTGTCACCAATCAATATTCCCATGGTGGCCACGCCTTTGTCAAAATCGATTGGCTCGAGTTTTACATTGCCGATGTGACGATTATTCTCTATCCAAAAAATCCCAAAAAACAATGTATTCGAACTTTCCAACTTGGCTTGAATATATTTTTGCAGATCTTCAATCGTTGCCTGCCGTGTTTCCAAATACTGATTCACGACCGGGTCGTTGAGCCACGCCGCATATTCGAGGCTAGCGTCAGAGGGTTCAAGCGTCCGCAGAGTCAGCCGCGGCCCGACAATCATAGTACGATAATTACAAAGATCAATCATAACTAATCGCTAA